>DAHXPE010000431.1 GCA_027364495.1 Candidatus Heimdallarchaeota archaeon
TTTTATTTTCCTTATTTTTTAACCATTTTTATAAATTTGGAATACAATTAAATCTTATTTCCTTAAATTGGAAAAAATTAAGACTTAATTATTTATCAAAATTAGAAAAAATTATAAATAAAGAAATAAGATAATTTTTAACCTATTTAAGGAATTAATTATCAAATGTAAGAAGCCTAACGCCAACTTACTGATACAACTTGTATAAAAGAGAAGATCGTAATTAAAAATAAATTGCCAGAAATTCTAATTCTATCAACAAATAAATTGATAAAAAAATTTCCAATATCAGTTTTGCAAGTTCGAAGACTTGCTTTTACCAGTCCAGTTGCATTCCAGCACCAAAATTACAAAAATGGTATAATTATTTTTATGACTTATTACTTTAAAAAATTATAGCTATTTTGTATTCAAATAATTATAATATTTAGGGGAGATAATTATATAAAAAGGTTCATCCCAATTCCATTGTAGTAAAGAGTTAAATTGACTCATTGGTTCGAATGACCAATTTAATAATTTCACGCTAGACTTCCTAAATACATTATTATGAATACAATTAATAAATAATCAAGAGAATATGTTAAAGTATTATTTTGGTATCTTTTTGAGTGCTCAATAATTTAAATCGATGAAAATTAATTGTTAAGAGTGGACTATTCAATGATTCTATTTAAAGAGCTCAATTCTAATGCTTTTTAAAGAAGTTTTAAAGATTATAATTACTTTCAATTTTCTTTTTACATTTCCATAATGCGGAACAAAAATAATAATTTGAGTCATAAAATTTTTCGATCACTTCAAAACCTGTCGTTGAAGCTAAATTATCGATATCTTCTTCCGTATATTTGTATGATTGTTCAACGTGGATTGGTTCCCATTTTTTAAAATGAAAGGATTTTTTTAATCTCTTAATATAAACATCTTGATCATCTAAACTCAATAAATAACTGGTCATTGCACCTGTAAAGACATCATAGGGCTCATAGTGTTCGAATTTAGAAATATCAAAATTGGCTCCTAATATTTTGTTCATTCTTGCTAATACATTATAATTAAATTGAGCTGTTATCCCTTTACTATCGTTATAGGCGTTAATCATTTTTGACAGATCTTTTCTTAGATCAAATCCTATTAGCAAATAATCGCCATCATGAAGTACATTCCATAATCGATATAAAAACTCCATAGCAAGGTCGTAGAGAAAATTACCAATATTGGAACCTAAAAAAAGAACAAAATTTGTTTTTGAACTCTGTTTTTTGAGATATTTCATTGAATCAAAATAATCTGCTACTATACCATTAGTTTTTAACAAAGGTAATTTTTCATTCAAACTTCGGCATAATTCTTTCATGGCAGATTCTGAAATGTCGATTGGAACATATTCAAAATTTATTTTTTTCTTAAGAAATTCCCTTAAAATTAAATTTGTTTTATAACCATTTCCTGCTCCTAATTCAACCAAGTTTATTTCCTTTGAAGTTCCTATGAACTCAGCAAGAGTTGCTTTATAAGCATTTAATATTTCAAATTCAGAATTAACCAAATAGTACTCCGGTAAATCCATAATTTGTTCATATATTTTCGATCCAGCACTATCATAGAGATATTTGCTATTGATAGATTTAGGCGTTTTATTAAAGCCTAAAAAAGTATCTCTGGCAAATTCATCAACAATTGATATTTGCTCTTCAATTTCATCCGAGGTTAGTACAATATACTGTGATGCCATGTTCTTTACCTAGAGTCATCAGCTAATCTTATTCCCGTAAATTGCCATCTTTCATGGGGGTAAAAGAAATTTCTATATTCAATACGAATATGATTTCGGGGAGTGGCAATTGAACCACCACGCAGGACATATTGGTTATTCATAAATTTGCCATTATATTCGCCAACACCATCTGCCAATTGTCGATATCCTGGGTAGGTCTGGTATGGACTACTTGTCCATTCCCAAGTATTTCCAAGCAATTGATATAATTTTACTTTTGGATCTGCAAGTTCTTCCTTTCTTACTGAAATTGGGTGCAAAGTTTCATCATCAGCAAAAGGACCATACTCTAAAGGATAGTAAGATTGACGAGCAGCATGTTCCCACTCAAATTCTGTTGGTAATCGTTTATTTGCCCACTTAGCATATGCATCAGCCTCATAATAACTAACATGAGTAACTGGTTCGTCTAAATTTAGTCTTTGTAGACCTGATAGTTTGTAAATATACCAATCTCCATCTGTTTCAGTTTCAGTCCAGTAAAGTGGATGTTTCCAGTGTTCTTTATTAATATGGTTCCAGGCATCGGAAAGCCAAAATTTATGTGTTTCATAACCTCCATCATTCATAAATTCTAAAAATTCTTTATTTGTAATAAGACGGTTAGCTAATTTAAAATCCTGTAAAAAGACTTTATGAGATGGACCTTCATTATCAAAGAAAAATTCTTTGCCACTATATCCTATATCGATAAGACCACCTGTAAACTCGACATATGAAAGTTTTGGTATAGGTCCTGCTGAGAGAAATTTATTAGCTTCTTTATAAATGGGATATAGGGGGTTTACAGCAAAATTATATTTAAGATCAGTATAAAAGAGTTCTTGATGCTGTTGTTCGTGATTAATTCCTAAACTGATCAAAGGAAAGATTGTTTGATATAATTGGTCATCAATTTCTAAGATAAATTCCTTTAATTGTTCTGTAATAGTTTTTCTATAATCATAGATTTCTTCTACTGTTGGTCTTGAAATGTTTCCTCTAGATGCTCGAGCATAAGGAATGCCTGAAGAGAGGTAATAGGAATTGAATAAGTAGTAATAAGCATCGTTGACTGGCTTGAATTCTTCATTATAATTTTTTAAAATAAAATTATCAAAGAACCAGGTCACATGGCCAAGCATCCATTTTATTGGTGAAGCAAAATCACTTGCCTGAATTGTATAATCTTC
>DAHXPE010000452.1 GCA_027364495.1 Candidatus Heimdallarchaeota archaeon
TTGTTGGTTCTTGATTATTCGTTTCTTTAGCTAAAAGTTTTGAAGATACTTTTAAATGAGACAAAATAGCAAAATTTCGATTAACTATTCTTAAAAAAGAGAGAGAAATAGCAAAGAATATAACTGAAAATAATGAAACTGAGCTTAGTTCTATTAAAGTCGTTTTAGCACCTAATTATATAAATGATATTTTCAAAGATTTTCATGATTCACAATATTACTAGCATTGTTTCTGAATAATGAGTCTGAAATTTAATTAAATACAAAATTTCCTTATACTTAAAGAATAATCTATATATTTGAACTACTCAAGAAAAGAAAATTTATTCTAAATTTGACAGAATAAACTAAAAAAAAGTTAGGATTTGCTCGATTTGACTATCAAAAGATTTTTCTTAAATTTAGCACCAACCCCATTAATTTGGATAATAGCAAGGCCTTATGTAGCTGGAGATTCGTTACAGAAAGCTTTAATTAAGGTTGATGATCTCTGGAATAATAAAAAAATTATGTCTACCGTTGATTTACTAGGTGAGGATGTTAAAACAACCGATGAAATTGAACAAATGGTTCAGATTTATTTGACTCTATTAGAAGGGTTAAAAGGTAAATCAGAATATGCCACGGTTAGCTTAAAGCCAACAGCTTTAGGATTGAATTTTTCAGAAGATTTGTGCATCACTAACATGACAAGAATCTTTGAAAAGGCTGAAGAATACGGTATTTTGATCACTATTGATATGGAAAATTCTCCTTATACCGAAAAAACATTAGAATTATACAGTAAATTTAAACAGAAATATGATAATCTTGGAACAGTTTTACAGTGTAGACTTTATAGAACTGAAAAAGATATTACTAATTTACCCCCTCATTCACATATCAGGCTTTGTATTGGAATTTATAAGGAAGCAGAAGAAATAGCAATTCAGAAAAAACCTGAGATGAAGGAAAAATTATTGTCGTATATCGAACCCTTACATAATAATGGTCACTTTATTGGTGTTGCAACCCACGATGAACCAGTTGTAAAAAAAATTTTGGCTATTGCTGATAAAAATGGGTATACATCAAAAGACATAGAATTTCAGTTTCTCCTAGGTGTTCCAAGGGATAAATTACATCAAGAAATTCAACAAAAAGGATTTAATGTTCGCCAATATGTTCCATTTGCGACTGAAAAGAAATATGCTACGGCATATGCCTTAAGGAGATTCGATGAGAATCCACATATGGCAATTTATGTATTGAATAACCTTTCTAGGCAAAGATGGTTTCAAATTTTAATTGGTTTAGGTATTATAGCTGTAATATTAATTGTAGCTTATTTTACTCATATTATTTAACAATAAAAATAATAAATAGGTTTTATGACAAATTTTTACTTTAATCTTTTATCTTATCTTCATAATAACCATGAACAATGATATGCGAGCTCCTAGGAGGGCGTTGATAATTAGAATCATCTTTCGGAAGAGGAGGTAAAGTGACGGGATTACTAATAATATCTTCATAAGGAATTGACTCGAGTAAATGTCTTATAAGAGTTAGTCGAGCTAATTTTTTATTATCCGCCTCTATTTGATACCATCTGGCTTCTGGAATATCGCATTTATCGAACATTTTATCTTTAGCTTTGCTATATTCGACCCATTTTTCTCTTGATTTTAAATCCATTTGGCTTAACTTCCAGTTTTTTGTGGGATCCGAAGCGCGTTGTTGAAACCTTTTTTCTTGTTCCTCATCACTGACTGATAACCAGTACTTAATTAATTTTATTCCCGAATTTGCAATCATTCTCTCAAATTCTGGTGTAGATTTGAAAAATTCTTGATATTCTTCTTCAGAACAAAAACCCATCACTCGTTCAACGCCAGCTCTATTATACCAAGAGCGATCGAATAAGACTATTTCACCTCCAGCTGGGAGCTGATCGATATATCTTTGGAAATACCATTGGGTTCGTTCGCGATCGCTAGGTGCTGGTAAAGCTACGTGTCTAACTCCTCTTGGATTAAGTGGTTCTGTAATTCTTTTAATAACACCTCCCTTACCAGCTGCATCTCTTCCTTCAAAAACAATGACTAATCGATAATTATTTTTCTTAATCCAATATTGCATTTTTACAAGTTCATATTGCAACCTTTTTAATTCTTTTTTGTAAAACTTTTTCTTAATTGAATTATTTTCTGACAATTCAAACCACCATAGAAATTCGAAAACAGACTGGTTGAAATTTTGTGAGGTGCATTTTAAATTTTTGGTAAAGTGGTTTAGCACCAAAAAAATTAGCTCTGAAAATAGAGATTTTGTTCATTGATGGTAATTTTAATTTTTATATCAAAATTTAAGCACCAATTTTCTTATCATTCTTTTCTAATCAGTTAGTTCTAATAAAAACCAAAATAATTTATAAAATTGTGTTTTAAATATCGCCTCAGACAGTTTTAAGTTCAGAATTAAATTGATTTAGTGGTTATAACAGTATTAATTGTTATATCACATTTTGTACCTTTAGATATAGGCTATTACTAAAAAAAAATTATTTTATTAAATTTTTTTAGTTTTAAGTTAATTTAGCTTTAATTGTCTTAAAAGCATCTGTAAGATCGATTAGGAGAGAACGATCAATCATTTCATTATTATTTAATAATCCATCAGTATTAGTGCTAAAAATAACTATTGGCCAGACGATTACTATACAAAAAAGTTGGAAAATGAAAAACAATGAATTAATATAGGTAATTGTAACAATTGAAAGAATAATCAAAGCACTTAATGTAACCAAAGTTTTCTTGATTCTACCAATTAAAATATTTTTAGGTATTATTTTGCCGTTATGGTAATAATCATAAACAGTTGTAAAAGCTGTAAAGAGTAGAAAACAAAGAAGGAAAGCAGTAAAAATATCAATAGGATAATGATCTCCAGTTAATAAAATAACCCAGGAAGTTAGAACAAGACCACCACCAAAAAAATTTTTCCAATTTTTATAATTTTCAGCTTTTGCAACAAGAAATGGAACAGTCAATGCATAAATATGACCAGAAGGTAGAGAATTATATTTTATGGAAATTAAACTATCTCCAATTGGCACAATTATCGTTCTATAGAGTAAATTTGGAAAAACTCGAACTGGAGGGGCTGTTGGAATAATGAAATAAGCAAGTATACCTATTATCTCCATTATGATAATGATTGGAATGTAAACATATGACTCTCTTCTCCTATATTCTTTCTTACGTAAAAAAACAGTTAAAAGGAGCATGATATAAGCAATAAATGAGATAATTATCAAGCCAAAGGTATAGAAATAAGCAGAAAAAATACCAAAGATAGATTGAGTAGTTCCAAGAGTTTTTTGAAGAAAGACAGTAAGGTAATCATTGAAAACCAGATAAGATTTAGTGGTTACAAGATAATTATTTTGTTCTGTAAATTCGCTAAAAAAGTCTAAAAACTCGTAAAAGACAGGCATTAACAAGAATAACAACAAAAATAAAAAATTTGCTTTATTATTGTTAATATTTTGATAGACGTCTTCCAGTATTGCTTTTAAATGGAAATTTCTATCTTGTGACTTAATTTTCATCAAGGTAGAAGAATTTTTAAAAAATTCCATAATAATCACTTAGGTAATAAAAATCTGTTAGTAAAATTCTTATGATGTATTTTAGAGGGCTTAATTTAATTCTTAAATTATAATGCAGATGCTAAATGCGCTATTGCATTTTTAGCAAAATGTCTATATTTAAAGATTTTTAACTTGACATACAAAAATAAACAAAAATCCAAATTAAATAAGAATTGGTTATTCTATTGACTTTAACTTGCTTACAATACCTTTTTAGGTAATATTTAAAACCAAGCTAAATCTTTACATAGGAATCATGTTCGTTATTGAATAAAATAATCATGGAGAGAAGCTATTATGGTAAAGGTCAGTAAAATATTTTCTTGGTAACGAATGTTAAGATTTTGAAATTTAAAAATTTGATGCGATTTTTTACTCAAAAATAAAATCATTATTTTATTGCTTAGTTTAAAAAATCAAAAGAAATCAAACCAATGATAGTTATGTGTAGAAATATTAACCTTTATTTAACTTTGAACCGCCAGCGACAAAAGATGAAATATATAAAGTATCAGAACAATTTGTAAGAAAAATCTCTGGTTTTATCAAGCCTTCACGGATAAATGAAGAAGTATTTAATGAGACAATAATAGAAATTTCAAAAAATATTCAAATATTATTAGACAAATTAATAACGTCAGCATCTCCTAAAAATAGAGAAGTAAAGCTGCTAATCATCGACAGCGTATTGAGAGAGTTGGTTAGTTATGATGATGCGATTTTTTATGATCTTGATTTGGGTTTTTTTCACTGGTTAATTTGTCAATAATAATAAATGGATCATATTTCCATTTATTGCTCCAGAGTTTTAGGGCATATCTAGGTTCAGGCCAGTGTTTATCTCTGATTTCGTGGTAAACCTGATCACAAAAGAGATGATTCCAATAACCAGTTAGATAGCTTAGGGTTTGAAGGATTACAAGTAATGAGTATTCGGTACCCCAAATACCAAGTAAAGCAATAAAAACAACACCAGATAAGATGAATGAAAAAAAGATAGAATGACAAAAACCCCAATGTACCGATTTCTGATCTATAGCCCAAACTGCAAAGAACGAGATTATAGCTACTATAGAGCCAAATGCGATTGCTAAGACGAAGGGCAGTGAGGTTATGTTTTTCATTTCATCTGTAATAAAACCTGTTGCTGCAGCACCGTGGACAAAAGCGTCAGAGGTAATTATTTTAAAGAACCCAATACCAATACCAAAACCAAATAAGATAGGTAAAAAGAACCTGAAAAAAATTTTTGTTGGAACAGAGTCTTTTGGTAAATCTATATCAGGAGAAACAGCACCTATTATAAAAATAAATGGAATAGATAATAAAACTGCGAATAATGCTATTTGACCCCTAGCAGAGTCAAATGTTAAAAAGCTTATTGGAAAGGATTTTTGAATTACTAAATAGATCACCATAGATTGGATAATCACTATTGTGTAGAGTGCCCAAGATTTATGTTGTTGAAAATTTCCCATATATTTCACCTATATTATATTACCTAGGTTGTAATAATACTTATATTTGAATCTAAGTATTACATGGGAAAACCATATTACTACTTTATTAGTATGTTTTATCAGAACTATCAAATATTTTTGTCAAAAGTTTAGAAAATTAAATCGGTTTAAGATTCGAAACATTCGAAGAAAAGTAATTTTCTGAATTCATTTTCTGTTCTTCAGTTCCTTTTTATTTTTGCTAATTAAATTGTCATCCGATTTACATGGTTAATGACCCACCAACTTTTTCTATTACTGATTCTGGAGCCACTTTGACTTTAAATTGTCCTAAAGTATTGAATGCAATTGATTTTCGATTGCTCGAGAATAAGTATGATTACTTATTCAATTAAATGAAAAGTATGAAACAATGAATATTTGAGCAAACAAAAAGAAACTGATGAAGTAACCATTTATACAAATAAAATATAAGTTTCTATCAAATTTAAAAAAAATATTTACAAAATAATTGCTGAATATTCAATAAATTTTTATTTGAATCAATTATTAAATAAAGTTCAGCAATTTTGATATTATGAACGCCTTGATGATTCTAAAAAGGGAATAATGAATAATAAAAATTATTATCATTAAATTCGAAAATTTCTCATTTATTTCAGAATTCAATCTCATTTACTACAAATATACTCAAAACAGTTGATCAACGGTAATTAAATCTGTATTTCAATATTTAATTCACGAACTAATTCCTTGTAACGGTTCCTTACAGTAACCTCAGTAACTCGAGCCACTTCAGCTATCGCTCGTTGAGTTCGTCGTTCTTGTTTCAAAATTCCGGAAATATAAATAGCAGCAGCAGCTAATCCGGTAGGATCTTTTCCAGCAGTCAAACCACTTTCTTTAGCGGAATTCAATATTGTGGCAGCGTCTCTTTGAGCTGTACCACTCAGTCCCAGTTCAGTTCCAAACCTGACTAAATAGTCAACAGGACTTGCCAGAGGAATAGCTAAGGCTAATTTTCTAATTAATAAACGATAGCAACGTCCAAGCTCTTTTTTATTAACTCTGGTCTCTTCAGCAATTTCTTCTAAAGTTCTTGGAACTCTACGAACACGAGCACCAGCATAAACACTTGCAGCAATCATAGCCTCAATGCTGCGACCCCTAACTAGACGATTATCAATAGCTTTACGATATATAATAGCAGCTGTTTCCTTGACATTTCGCGGTACAGAAAGCTGACTGGTCAATCGATCAAGTTCACTCATAGCATTAGCAAGGTTCTTATCAAGAGAGCTATGAACACGTGAACGAATTTGCCATTTTCGGAGTCGATAAATCTGAGCTCGACGACTGGCACTAAGCTTGTTGCCAAAGCTGTCTTTGTTCTCATATCCGATAATAGTGCTCAATCCCTTATCATGTATGGTCATTATGATAGGTGATCCTATTCGACTTCTCTTATCTCGCTCCTCCGAGTTAAATGCTCGCCATTCTATACCAGGATCGATCATTTTATCCTCGTTTATCAATCCACAATTCGCGCAGTTTTTTGATTCTTTATTGTAAATAAGAACACCCTCATTACATAATTAATAAATCCTTATTGATAAAATCCAATTTACTAAAACTACTAATGAGAGTAAATTCGTTTAATTGGAAAAGGAAAATTAAGGAATTTAGTGTTTGAAAAATAACAGGAATATTTAAATTGGCTAAAATTTTCCAAGTATTCAAAAGGCAATTTTGCCTTGCAGAAGTTAGAATAAACATTAGAAAATTAAGGATAATATATATTTTTTGAAATCTAATGTGATAAAAATGAAATCTACTCAAACATGTTCAATATGGACATTGGGGTCATCTTTTTTGACAACCTACCTGAATAAAGCTTTAAAAGTATCAATAAAACGAGACAATTAAATAGAATAGATAAGAAAAGTAGAAAACCATATAGGAAGCATGCGAAACGGCAAGTCAGTATTATACCCCCGAAGAATCAAAAGAAGACGATGAAATTCTTAACTGTTTAGAATGTGGATCGGAAAATCTTGTGATTGATCCAAATCGTGGTGAAAAAATATGCGCGAATTGTGGATTGATAAACGAGGATAAAATGATCGATCCTGGTATAGAATGGCGAGCATTTAACTCGGAGGAGCGAGATAAGAGAAGTCGAATAGGATCACCTATCATAATGACCAT
>DAHXPE010000472.1 GCA_027364495.1 Candidatus Heimdallarchaeota archaeon
GGGGAAGGTCAAAAATAACTTCCTACTTTTTTTTTTAAACAAAAAATATTTTAAAAATTTGCAAACAATTTTTTATGGATGAATAGTGTATGTCAAATCTGGGACAATGGGCCAATGTTCTATATTAATTCTTTCCATATCTTCATCAGAATATTTTTTTCTTTTTTCATAACTTTTTCCAATATAAAAACTCTCAACTGTTAATCCAGACTTATTTGAAGTGTTTCTTATAAGATTAAGCATCGTATCTATTGAATCTAATGGTATTCCAGACCAATTAATGCTAATGGCACTGAATAATCTGTGTTCAATAGGATCCCATTTTGAAGTTCCTGGTGGGTAATGACAAACAGTTATATCTATTTGGAATTTAGATGCCAAAAGTTCTTGTAATTCATATTTCCATCCTTTTCTTCGATACCCATTTGCTCCTCCTGCATCACAAAGAATAAGTAATTTTTTCTTGCCAGCATATGAAGATTTTCCAATTTCTTCCCACCACTTTACTATCATATCTATTAGGTATTCAGATGTCTCATAAGAATCGTTGCAATAAACATATCCCTTATTATATTTTAAATCATAAATTCCAAAAGGAGTTATCGTAACAGTCGATTTTGTTTTAAAATCATGGCCAAATACCTTTTTAGCTACCTTTTTCCAAAGTCGACCGGCATTTTTAAAAAGGCCAATTTTCTCTTTCTTCTTTGTGTCAACTGAGATTACTGGATTTCCAGACTTTAAAAAACCTTTTTTGATCCTATTTATCTGTTCAAATTGCAAATCTCTATCATTATAATGTTGAGTTGAAATACTCTTAATACTTTCTTTTCGAGAAATATTAAGCTTTTTTAAATATTTTCGTATTGATGAAACAGAAATTTTTACATTTTGAAGTTTTAGTTCTTCTTTAAAAAATGAAAGACTTTTTCTAATCCATCTTCTATGTGTCATGGGATCTCCTGCAACATGGTCTGAGACTAGATCTTCTAAAACCATATCCAAGTTAGGGTACAGATGATTTAATGATTTTCTACCTCCACCTTCTTTTCTTGTTTTTCCTTTTGCTATAATACTTCCAGATAACAGCTCATTAATTCCCTTTGCAATAGTTTTGGGTCTATTTCTAGAAATTTGGATAATTTCATTTTATTTCTAGTTGTTATTGAAAGAGCTATAAATGCTGAAAATAATCTTTTTGAACGTTCATTTAAATTCATAAATAGGACTTGAATTAAACTTTTTGAAAGAATTATACTCTCTTGAAACTGGTCTGATACAAAATCTGTTCCATATACTTTTGCTTTCGCTTTAAATTTGTTTAAACCGTATAATTCAATATACCTTGCTTGTCCCTTCTTAGTTCTACAATCAATAACTTCTAAAGTGCTTTTATCAAAAAAATCCATAAGTATATATTGGATAAATGTAATTTTCATCCAAATGAAACGATATGCCAATTCCAAACACTTTTCCTTATAGTTTACTTCGTGCTTATTGATTCGACTTTAAACATCGATTATCAATTTGAAGAAGCTATATATAAGAGTTTGGGAGCATAAAATCGTTTTGTATGCTCATAAGCCTATAAAAATGCTTATATAATTCCTGTGGTTAAGAATTTTGTTATGAATATCTAATTGCTAAGTTAATTATTCCCCTCTAACTAAAAAACATAAATTTTTATGAAATTAAAATTCGGAAGTTATTTTTGACCTTCTCCTAACTATAATTAAATATTAAAATTAGTGGTATTTATTAAAAACAAACCCGTAATTATTTTTGAAATTTAGTATAAACTTATTTTTATTTATAAAATGATTTATTTTCTTGTTTTATTGTACACCACTATCATAATTATAAAAAAGACATTTCAATCGATTAGTTTTAGGTAATTATTGGAGTAGATTGAGTTTTTTTTAGCTTCAATTCTAAGTCTAATTATTTTCGTGAATCTTAATTCATGAGTTACCTACACTGAAAGATTTTTAAATAAATGTTTTATGAGTTAACATGTTACAAAGGTAACTTTTTTCGATCAGCTAAAAAATAAAAAATAAGTTTAATTAAAGGAAATAATATAATGAAACCAGTTTCGATAATATTTGGAGCTAAATCCTTCATAAGAAGAAAACAAAAAAATTTTTTTGGGATTTTGGCAATAGCATTAGGCGTTAGTCTAATAACAGGAATAACAATAACTGATCAAAGCCTATCTACAGGTTTTGGCATTTTTTTTACCTATGGACTAGGTGAAATCGATGGTACAGTCACATATTCAAACGGTTTTATGAATGATAGTATTGCGAACAAAATTGGAACGGACTTATTGACTTTACCCAATATTACTTCTTACACAACAGAATTATCACTACCTGTAATATCTTCTACTAATCAGGGATTGATAAGCACGCAATCAATGTTGACAGGTATAAATAAAAATGATAATACGACTGTTTTTGGAAAATTACTTGATACCAATAATTCAGAAGTAAAAATTTCTAATTTAGGACCAAATCAGGTATTTATAGGAAATCAATTAGCTAAGGATCTTCGAGTAACAACCGGTGACAATTTCTCAATATCTATGACATTGGGTAAATTTCCTATACAACAAAATTTCACTATTAAAGATATCATAGTAAATCAGCAGCGAGGTGCAATGAGTAACAATCGTGCAATATTTCTTGATGGCTTTATTTTACGACAAGAAATCGGTGTTTTTCTTGAAAAATTGAATTATCCTGTCAATGATCCAGTCAATGTTATTTTCTTAAAATTTAGTTCAGCTGTTAAAACGGATGCTGCGGGAAATTTATTAATAACCCAAATGAAAGATTTGTTAAAGAATAAAGCTGAAGTTATTTCTCTTGGTGGCATAAATATGCTTAGTTTTTCCACTGATAGAATAACCATTAAAGATCTTGGTAAAACCTTGGCTGATGCTCTAGGAAATCTATTAAGTATTTTTGGTTCAATTTTGATTATTGCTGGTCTAATTTTAATAGTTAATATTCAATTGATGACCATTGAAAACAAAGAAAAACAAATTGGTATTCAAAGAGCAGTTGGAACTAAAAACTTACAGATAATATTATCCAATCTTACTGAGTTTGTAATCAATGGATTAGTTGGTGGCTTAATAGGCATCATTGGTGGTATTTTCTTTGGTTGGATTCTTGTTTTAGCTTTTGGAGTGTCTTTTGGTTTTGATGGCTCTTTAATACCGATCACTGTTCCTCCTTCGATTCTTACAACAGCATTTTTCCTTGGTTTTTCAATATCTATTTTGGCAGGTCTCTATCCTTCTATTAAAGCTTCCCGAATAAACGTTATTGAAGTTTTAAGAGGTCTTGAATCAAAGAAATATAAAATAAAATCTGGATCTGGAATTTGGGGTTTTATTTTTGGTCTAATCTTGACTGTCTTAGGTTTGATTCAAGTAACGGCATTGTCTAAAAATCCTTTTAATTATCCATCAGCATATGTAAATGTTAACGATGCAGAGGCTATCTATATTTCAACTACCTTTTTAATGGTAGGATTATTAGTATTATTAAGCTATTTCGTTTCTCAAAAGACAATTCTAACAATAGCTGGACTTGCTCTTCTAGTTTATCCAATATTTCAATTAACATATATTTTTAATCAAATCAAAGCTGGCTCTGGAGGTGTCAATTATATATTAGTTATGACAATGTCACTAATTGGAGGATCGATTCTTCTTGTTAGTTTAAATTTAGATACTATAGCCTCAGTATCTGAATTTATATGTTCAAAATTTTTCTCAGCTATTAGTATGATCTCATTTAAGCAAATGTCTTCTCAAAAGACACGTTCAACCCTAACATTCGCCATTTTTGCAATTATACTGACACTCAATATATTTCTTGCTTCATGGAGTTATTCTGATAGATATGGTGCGGTTCGAGAAGTTAATGTAATTGCAGGGAACTCTGATCTCTTGATTTTATCAAGTCAACCAGTTTCATCAAATGTCTCGAAATTATATACTCAAGAATTAAGGAGCAAATTTTCATCTATTACTCAAGCAGTGGCGATACCGAATTCGGATAATGCGATGTTATATCTGAACAATAATGGTACAATTATAAATTCTAAAAATGTGACCAATATATTTCCAGTAAATATGTTTGCTGTCAGCAATGAAACTTTATCTCATTTCAACTTCGTACTCGATCCTCAAAAACTTAACACAACAAATTTTTCATTCCCAAGTCAGTATTCAAAAGGACTTGAATTGGATAATAAAACAGAACCATTAGATCACTATTTACAAAGTAATATTCAAGAAGATGCAAATACTTGGAATTTTTTTTCATCAGGAATGATGGTGACTAATAAAACATCAGGTCAACAATTACCAGTCATTATTACTAGTTCTATAGCCACATTTGATATTGCATCTCAACAAATTCATTATTTAAAACAAGTTGGTGATCCAGTTTGGTTACCCCTTACTAATGGTTCATATCAAGAATTTATTATTATAGCTACGTCCGAAAATAATCCTCTATTTGATTCAGCAATTTTGAGTCAATCAACTGGCTATTCAGGATTATCCAATGGTGCATTTATACAAGAAAAATGGGCTAATGAGTTAGCTACATTTAATCCAAGTCCTGGACAATCATATCTTAACCAAAATAGATATTTTTTAGTTTCAACTACAAATCCCGTTAAGTCTACTGCAAATGAGCAATTAAGTGGTGACATTGAAGCGTGGTCAAATGGTGTACAATCCGGAACTTTTAGAACACAGGAAGGCGTGCTATATGGTTTTATCAGCACATCAGTATATTCTCTCTATTCAGCAACTTTTGATGGTCAATTCCGTGTTTTTCAATTTATGCAATACTTCACAACATTAGGATTTTTATTTGGTGTTATTAGTCTACTTGTTGTCTCTGTAAGAACAGTTCAAGAGCGAAAAAGAGAAATTGGAATGATGAGAAGTATAGGAATTAAACGTTATGAAGTCGTGATATCTTTAATTTTAGAGTTATCAGTTATGGGTATAATAGGTCTTCTTATTGGCTTATTTAATGGAAATTTACTGGCCTATGGTCTAGTGACTATTAATGGAGCTGGTTTTACAGCTTTCTTAATTCCTTGGGATACAATTGCAATATATACTGCTATTACTTTAGGAAGTGCATTATTTGCATCAATTATACCAGGTCGAATAGCATCTAGGATCCCACCATCTGATGCATTACGTTATACTGGTTAGGAGGTTCATTATATGACTGAAACAATATTAAAAATTGTAAATTTGCATAAAAAGTATGCTGAAGGAACACCTGCAGAGGTTCACGCTTTGAGAGGCATAAATCTGGAAATCGTCAAAGGTGAAATGGTTGCTATTATGGGTCCTTCAGGTTGTGGAAAATCTACCCTTCTTAATATGATTGGTGGCTTAGATGCCTATTCTGATGGGCACTTATTCATCAATGGAACTGAAATAAATAGATATACTGATAATGAAATGTCAGAATTTCGTTCAAAAAATTTGGGCTTTATTTTTCAATTATTCAACTTATTTGATTTCTTAACAGCCTCACAGAATGTTATGATTCCATTACTAATTCAAAAGGTTCCTAAAGATAAAGCTAAACGACAGGCTGACATGCTTCTTCGAGTTTTAGGCCTTGGCTCTCATTTAGATCATTTACCAAACCAACTTTCAGGTGGTCAGCAACAACGAGTGGCAATAGCAAGGTCGTTAGTTACTAATCCTGCATTGTTGTTAGGAGATGAACCAACAGGTGATCTTGATTCTGCTACTAGTGAAGATATTATTTCATTATTCAGACGTATAAATAAAGAAAACAAACAAACATTGGTTCTTGTCACTCATAGTCAATGGATCGCCGATCAATGTGATAGAATCATACGTATTTCTGATGGTAAAGTGCTATCAGATTCATTAAATGGAGGTCATGATTAATGACTGCGATTAATGAAAAAAAATTAGGAAATTTTATGTCTACTATGCTTATTTCAAAAACACATCAAAAGGAAAATTATAATTTGACTAAAAATATCAAATATACTCTTATGCATCCAAAATTATCAGGGATTTCTCAAAACCTGCTGTCATATATCATAATTTTGGTGGATATATTGGTTGGTATTTTTGTCATAAGCATTTTAGAACTCTTAAAAATAACCAATTTGATACTACTATTTTTAGCTTTCATTGCAAGCTATATTTTAATGAATATGTTTCTAAAGCACTATTATAATAAGCCACAAAGTTCGGTTTCTGAATTAAACACCTTTGTCATCGCAAGTAAACCTATAACAAATCGTTCAATTGAGCTATATAAATCTCCTCAACAACGGATGAATTTTGAGAATAAAATTAAATCATTACATGATGCTTATAAAAAAGAAATATTTGATATCATTACTTCAGAAGTTAAAAATGATTATGAACTAAAATATTCATTAAAAATTCTTCGTTCAGCAAGTTCCAGTATTAATGGTATATCTGTTAAAGAATCAGAAAAAGAATTGTACGAGTGGGTTACTGAAGCTCTTGAGAAAATGTATAAAGGAACAAGAATTAGTTATTGGGATACCGGTGATGGAAAATATCGAATAGTTGTTACAAATCCTGATCAAAAGCGTGAATTCTTCGAAATTTCCAAAGATATAAGTGGTATTATTGATGAATTGAATTTGTTGATTTTCACCAATCATTACAAAGAAGTAATAGGTCCATTGTTTGACGAAATTCTATTCCTTGTAAATCCATTATCCAAGAGTTCATTCTACCAAGATTTTAAAATTTCTTCTAATATATATGACGAAAATTTTTCAGAACTTCTCAGGGTACTTCTTTCAAAAAGTCTTGGCATGCAGGAAGTTCTTAAGATGACCAGGCGGCAATTTACAAGATTAAATGAGGCTAAAGCGGATCTTGATGAAGAATCAAAGGATATTCAATCAGTAGAATTAGATAAATTAATAACTAAATTTTCAATAAATGGATCAATGGAGCAATTATTAGAAAATTTAGAGACTTTAATAGCATTATTATCAGTTATTTCCCAGAATTTAAGGAATATTGATTTCAATGCTGTTACTAAAGGTACGCCTGAAACTTTCAAATCTATTTCAGATTTATATTTTGCTATTGAAAAATTACGATTTATATCGACATGGTTTGAAGATATAGCATCATATACAAATATATCAGGTGGTTCAGTTGCTGATATAAACTCTACAGTCAAAGAAGAAATACCTACAGATGTCATTTTACGAGCAAAGGATGTTTATAAAACCTTTAATACGAGAGGCGGAACAGTGTATGCTGTTCGTGGAGTTTCATTTGATGTTAAACAAGGTGAATTTATTGGTTTGTTTGGTCCTTCAGGAAGTGGAAAAACTACATTATTGAATATGATGGCAGGTTTAGATATGCCAGAAGAAGGAACAATTTATATTGATGGAATTGCGTTAAATTCATTGTCCAATAATAAACTTACAACTCTTCGAAGAGATAAAATGGGCTTTATTTTCCAGTTTTATAATTTAATTCCAGTTTTAAAAAACAAAGAAAATGTCTCCTATCCAGCTGAAATTGGACCACGTTCGAATGTTAAGAATGCCTCACCCCTTTTAGAAGCTGTGCAATTAAAATCTTTTGAAAATCAGTACCCAACAAAGTTAAGTGGAGGACAGATGCAACGAGTCACTATTGCTAGATCATTAATTAATAAACCAAAAATTTTATTTGCAGATGAACCAACTGGAGATCTTGACTCAGTAACAGGAAAAGAGGTCATGGAATTATTAGCTAAATTCAATAAAGAAAATGGAACTGCAATTATTTTAGTTACTCATGATAAATCACTCCTTTCTTATTGTTCACGGGTCATTAATATGACTGATGGTCAAATTTTATCTTCTTAATATATCAATTTAAATATCATTCAATATTTATTCTTTTTTGTACTATTCTTTCTTTAAAAGTTATTCATTTGCAAATAAAAATGTTCCTAAATTAATAAAATTATTAATTGTTTTATTAATTCCTATCATTATTGTTTTACCTACTTTATATTTTTATTTCAGAAATTTCTATATTTCTTATTTACAAGAATAATTCTAGTTAGATGTCTGGAAAAGGGGTTTATTCAAAATAAATCTTTGTTTAGAAATTACAGTGAATTATAATTTTAAATTCATATATATGGTAAGATTATAAAATTTCAAAATACATCTAAAAAAAAAATTTGAAAAAATATTACCAATTTACTTCTTCATAACAACTTACAACTATGAAAAAAATACTTTTTGAATGATATCAGGGATAGCAGGATCGTTAGGCGGTCCATTGTAAGCCATTCGAACATTCAAACAAATCAATCGATCACTGTAATCCTGCAATATTTTAATATTATGCTGAACCATTATAATTGTCAGATTTTGCTTAGAATTAAGTTCTTGAATAAGTTTCATCAATTCTTCAGCTATTTTAAAGTCAAGAGCACTGGTTGGTTCATCTAAAAGAAGAATTTCTGGTTCTTGTGCTAGTGCCCTGGCGATCATGACTTTTTGTTGCTGGCCACCAGATAGATGGCCTATGGGTCGATCCATAAAATTCTCTAAATGAACATCTTTCAACGCTTTTTTTACTATTTCTTTATCATGATGAGATGGTTTTCTTCCAATGCCTATTTTTGAGTATCGACCCATCATTACGACATCTTGTACAGTCGCCGGAAAATGCCTGTCTATTTTTTGTGCTTGTGGAACATAACCAATCTTCCATTTAACTTCTTTAGTTAACCCATTACTTATATCATTACCAAAAATTTTAACACTACCTAAATAAGGCTTAACATTACCAAGAATGACTTTAAGAAGTGTTGTTTTACCAGATCCATTAGGACCACAAATTCCTATGATTTCACCCTGACGAATATCTAAGTTAATTCCAGCCAAAGCTGCAAGAGATCCATATGCGACATGAATGTCATTTAAGCAAACAGCCAATTTATTAGAAGTATTTTTTAAGATTGGATATTCAATTACTGACATTTTTTAATCCCCTTGATTATTATGATAGTGTTCGACTTTTTCTTGTTCTGGTAAATCTTTTAGAGCTATTCGAGTTATTTCACCATCATGAACATGTTTAATACCTTTTGCTAAACAATCTTGGCATTCTTCTCCTTTGATAAGAGCTGCATTACAATATTTACAAGATACGATGTTTTTTGTAGCTTCTCTTTTTGGTGAATAGATAAATGATAGGAAAAAAATTATCGTTGATACTATAACTATGGCAGAACCAACTGGTAAGGATAAAACAAATGAAAAAACAAATCCTAATAATGTTGATAAGTTACCAAAAATTACTGATAACAAAATCATTTTATTAAGTTTAAAGGTCCATTGATAAGCTGCTGCTGCTGGAACGATTACCATAGCAAATACTAATAATGCTCCTATACCTCTTATTGAGATGCTAATGGTTAATGCCACAAGTATTAAGAATATATAATTTAATAATCTCACATGAATACCTGAAAGTTTAGCCATTTCAATATCGAAAGTCATAAAGTACAATTCTTTTTTTATTACTAAAACAGACACGACCACAATAAATCCAATAACAATCATGAGATTAAATTCTTCAACAGGAATAAATAACAATGTACCAAAAAGAATTGAATTGACATCAGTACTATAAAAATTTAATAAACCAATGAAGAAAACAGCAAGAGCCATCATAAGAGTAAAAGTAACTCCTATAATAATCTCATCATTCATGACTTGTTTTTCATTTACATATCCAACCATTAAAACTCCAAAGATCGCAAATAAAATAGTTGTATAAATAGGTTCAATAGCAAAGAGCAAGCCGAAGGTTACTCCTGCAAAAGCAGAATGAGTTACTGCTTCACCTAGAAATACTAAACCTCGAAGAAGAACAAAAACTCCAACAATAGCACAAATAGTTCCAACTATGACCGATGCGAATATAGATCTTTGAATTAAAGGATTGTTTAGAGATTCATTGAAAATAGTAAAATTACTATTTATTGTCTCAAACAATGTTTTTATCTGTTTGTTTGTACTGGAAAGGATTAGGATGCAAATGAAACCTATTACTAGAGCTATTGGAATTAAATTTTTTAGCTTCAGATATTTTTTAACATTGCTTAATGCATCCGAATTGACAGTTGGTCCAATCATTTAAATACACACTCTGTTTCATCAGGACAGATACAGAACTTCCCTATATCGTCAAAGCTAATTTTATATTTTTCGAATATTCGTTCAGTTAAATTGCATGATACAGAAACACCAAGAAGATCGCTTTCCTGGTGAGCTATATTTCCATCAAGATTGAGTGATTTATGCAAAAAAAATTCTAAAATATGATGATGGTTCTCAATATGTTCGGCTGTTCCTTTTCCTTTTTCTGTTAAAGCAACCCCATGATGAGGTTCCCAAGCAAAGATTTTATTTTTATTTTGAGAGTCTTTCATTCGCTTTAAAGTGGATGTTACTGTTGATTGAGGTACATTTAACTGATCTGCTATATCTCTCGTATTAGGTGGTATTGGTTCTTTCCATCTATATACAAACTTTATAATTTGCCTTTCTGTTGGGTTTAAATCATTAATTGGAAAGTTTTTCATCGGATTTTCATGCACGTGTCTCAACTCGTTTATTTAAATTTTTAATATATTTTTACATTAGCATAATAAAAATGTTTAGATAAAACATTTCGCATATGCGAAAAGTATATATATAGTCACGAATAAATTTAAATGGCTCTGAAAATAAAAATTTTAATTTAAATATTAACTTAAAGTTATTAAGTGAATAAATTGAAATCAAAAACTCTTATAACTTTTGTATTATCAACTATTTTGCTATTTCAAGTAATAAGCGGTACAACTTTATTTAATATTACTAATACTAATCATACTACTCAAAATTTATCTATCCAAAGAACAAATTATTTATTTGAGAATAAATCATTCTTGATTATTACTTCACAACCATTCCTAGCTGATTTCACTCAGAATATTGTAGGAAAATTATTTAAAGTCCAAAGCACAGTTAAAGGGACAGAAGATCCGCATTCTTACACTCCTACAATTAGTGATAGTTTGGTTATAAGTTCAGCAAATATTTTTATTTACTATGGAGTAGCAGACATAGATGGTTGGGTTACTGGAATAATTCCAACATTGCCTTCGACTGTGCATACCGTAAAATTAATAAATTTAAGTAAAGATGGATTATATGATCCCTATATAGGAAGTGGTGAACAAAATCCTCATTTATGGATGTGGCCATTTTTTGTGAATAACACATTGGTTGAAAGGATTTATTCTGCTTTGGTCCGATTTGATCCAGTTCATATTAACATCTATCAACAAAATTTATATAATTACAGAAAACAACTTGGAGAATTAATTCAGAGAGTTAATGGAACTGCTGCACTTTTAAAAGGGGTAGAAACAGTTGAATATCATGCAGCTTATTTTTATTTACTACATGAGATGAATGTTACTCGTATTGGTGCTATTGAACAAATAGAAAATCAATTACCATCAGCAGTTCATTTTTCCAACATTACCACATTAATGAAAAATGAAATTGATAAAGGGAAGACAGTTATTATCGTCCAGTCAATGAATATACCACCTGATACAACTTGGCAAGTCTCAAGAGACACTGGAGCCAAAATATCTTATGTTGCTGCACTTATTGGTAATTATCAAACAGTAAATTTTACTAGTTATATTGAAATGATAGATTATGATTTATATGCATTGACACATCCAACATCAGCTCCAAATGCTGCAACACCAGGATTTGAATTGCCAACTGTTTTACTGACGTCAATTTTTATTTTAATGTTTATTATTTACAAAAAAAAATAAGCGCTTGAATAAGTAATTGCTGAGTAAGCCGTAAAGTCAGAATATAGGAACTATAAGTTGAGAATAGGAAGCATAAGGTTAGAATGGAGAAGCTATAATATGAGAATACGCAAAATTGCGTATTCCAAGACCTATCAATCTGCTTTATTCTCCACTCGTTGTGCAATTCCAGTTAATGGTTTTTTTGATTGAAAAACAGTTGGTTGCGAAAAAATTCCAATTATATTATACTAACTGATCTAAAGATTTGCTCTTTTGCCGAATTCTACCAATGTACGCCATATAAGACGGTTGATTTTAATTTAGACTGTTCAATATCGAACACTAGACTAACTGAGCTAGTTAATCAATTACAAGATCATATGTCTGTTATTTCACACCAGATACTGAACAAATATGGCTTTAACAATCAGCAATCAATTCAAAATAATAAATTAAGGCATTTTATTTTCATATCAGACCTATTTTTAAGAATCCCAAAAAATCTAATTCTGGATTTTACATGAAAAACTGCAATACTAAAATTTATATCTTAAATTTTTTTTTTAAAATTAGTTTTCAATGCCAATTATTGATTTAATTTTATTATTAATAGCGGGTATTACAGGTGTAATAGCATCTATTATCATTTTTAGAATAGCCTTAAAGTCACCAATACCTCTACTGTATTTATTCTTAAGTATTGCTATTCTCAGTCTTGGATTGAATTTTTTATTGGCTATTCCTCTCATTGTATTCAATTCAACAACGTATTTTTCAATTACATTAACTCATTCGCAATTAATAAATCTCTTACGACTTAGTCATTTCTTTGCACTAGCTTTCGTTCTTGATTTTACAATCATAACCTATATCCCCACCTTTACAGTTGATCTCAAATCAATCGCAATTGTAATTTTTTCTACTATGTTTGATACTGCAACATTTA
>DAHXPE010000494.1 GCA_027364495.1 Candidatus Heimdallarchaeota archaeon
CAGGTATAATTGTAAGTGCCATTAAAATCATCATTACTAAAACCATCAAAACAAACTTGTTTAACAAGATTGAATTCATTATTTCCATTTTTTCCATATTATATCACCTATTTAGTAATAATATTTTAAAGAGGATCCGGAAATGGGGCCACAGTCGGAGCACCAGGTATAATTGTAAGTGCCATTAAAATCATCATTACTAAAACCATCAAAACAAACTTGTTTAACAAGATTAAATTCATTATTTCCATTTTTTCCATTTTTTTCGCCTTTGATATTTTGATGATTAAAACAACTTAGTAAAAGAATTAATTTTTCTTCAAAATTATTTTAAAGAAAGATAGTAAGTGAAAATAAATTCTTTTTGAATACAGTTATACCTGGTGCTCCGACTGTGGCCCCATTTCCGGATCCTCTTTAAAAAAATTAATTTAAAATTATTCATTTCTTATTAAAAAAGATTAAGTTTAATGTAACTGCGGGGGGTATTATAGCATTTTTAAGAAGATTTAATTTTTTATTTATTAAGAAGTGAGGTGTTTATCAAAAAATAATTCACTTTTATACTGAAAGTATTCTTAATCTTTCGAAGTTTTAGAATATTAGAAATAATTTTAATTGTAAAGGTAAATGAATACAATGAGTAGTGATATAATTAATCTATCAGAGAAAAATAATACCCCCGATGATCTTAAAAATATTAGTAGACATCCTAAAAAATCATCAACTTATAATTCTCATAATAATTCCGAAATAAACAAGAAATTGACTCATATTTCTAAAAAAATTAGACCAGAATCAGCACTATTTACAATGATTAAATTAATCGTTGAGCATCGTGACGAAATAAAAATAGTTGATTCCATCCTTTCAATTAATTCTGATGACTTAGACCTTATTCAAAAACTTAACTATTGTATGGAATTTTTAGCCCATATACCTTTTTCTTTTCAATATGATAAATCACAAACTAAAATCTTACTTGAATTCTTTCACTTAGAGGAAGAGATGCAATTAATTAATAATTTGGAGTTATGATGCGAATCAATATATTCGAGGTGACGATGACTTGTTCAAAAAAATGAATTATCCAGCTAATTACAGAAATCCAAATCCTATAGATCATGACAATTTTAAAAATGTTATTGAAAACAAAAGGAAGGAACTATTCGAAAAACACGGAAAAAAATTGAAAAATAGTCCTGACGAAAAAATGATAAATATGGATTTTTTCTTAACATTAATTCTTAAAAATTTAAGCAATGAAGAGCGATTTTTGCTCTTAAATAAACTTTTAACAATGAATTGGGATGATCCAAATAACGATCTTTCAAATTATTTAGCAGAATTAATCAATAAGAAAAAAACAGATGAAGAATTAAAAGAAACACTTAATTATGAATATTTTCTCTGGGATTTCAATAATTGGAAAAATTTCTTTCTTACAGGTACTAAAAAATAATTTTTTAGCTAATTACTAATTTGGTTATTATAAATCCTACAAGCAGGAGGAGATTTGTCACTAGATGATTTTGTACTGTCAAGCCATTTGCTGGTAAGAGTTCTTGAATCTTATCAAGGTTGTTTTTAATGATTTTAGCTGTTTTGAATAGTAAAATTAGTCCTAGTAATGCAATAACTGTGAAAACTGCCCTTTGATAATTAAACAAAACTCCAAGTCCTATTAGGACAAAGGTTGCTATACCTACTGTATTATAGACTAATCTTCCTTTGGATTTTCCTATTCTAACTATTAATGTTTTTTTACCTGCGGCTTTATCTGAATCGAAATCCTGAAATTCATTTATGAGTAATATTAGCATTAACATTAAACCCGGTATGAAACTCCAATACATTACTGTTAATATATTTTGAATAGAATAGGCTCCTTTTGTCTGTATTACCCATGCTGATAGGGTTAATATCGGTCCATAACCTAAAAAGTTGCTTATTTCACCTAATCCATGGTGTGACAAACGTAATGGTCCTGCGGTATAAAAATATGCTAAAAATATTCCCAATATCATTAATATTAATAATTCAATTGATTGTATATAATAATCAATCATTACTACAATCCCTATTCCAAGTATAAAACTTACTATTGCACTCATTAATATTTTTTCTTGGGATGCCAGCCTTAGTTGAATTGTTCTTGAGCCGCCTGAAAAAGGTGTGAAATTGTCATTTATTTGATCAGTTCTTTGATCAAAGTAATCATTTATCAAGTTGGTCCCGCTATGAATCAATATCCCTGCTACAAGAGTTAGTATCATCAATAATAGAGAAAAATTGTCCGTTAAAACCCAGGCTAAGACAACTCCAAGCAGAATGGGCATCAGGGTCGCAGTGAAAAATGGTGCTCGTGTTATTCTAAACCAAAATTTTAATTCACTTGAGATATTACCTTTCATTAGAGATATTGTTCTTTCAGGCTGACCAGTCATTAATTGAAGTTTTGTCTCACCAATTTCAAAGTCGATTTGCTCGGGTATAATCTCTACATAAGCTGAAAAATCATTTGTATCAGCGAATAAATCTTTCACTTGATCAAATTCTACTGGTTTTGCCTTTCCAAAAATCTTTAAACCTTCTTCCTTTGATCCTACAAATAAACTACAGTTTCTATTGAATGCTAACTGATTATATTCTATCGATTCTTTTGATAAGGCTAAATAGATTACTGGGTTCCCAGAATTGTTATTAAGAGTTCTAAATGGTAAACAGGTTACCGAGGGAAGTCCATTTATAGAACTTGATAGATATAAAACTGTATGTTTATTTAAGAAATTTTTAATTTCGTCTTGGTTTGGAAGGCTCAATATTTTCACAGAAATACAGTATTGTTCATTGAATACTAAAGTAATTTTGTGTTTAAATAACGTATGTTCCTCAAATGAATCATTATTACTATTATATGGATAACAATTTACACTATGGTAAATTATGTGGTAATTCTTCAAGAAATACATTTCTTGAGTATTCCTTTGCTTCTACTATTACAACTGAACCGGTAACTTTTGCAGGTGGAAACTTTGACATGGTTCAATCAAATGGCTAGTTAATTCAGGTGACTTTTGGTCATATGCTGTTTATAAAACATATCCTGTCATCGTGAGTGCACTAACATTTTTTACTACTGATTTCCTCCTTCAATTTTAAGCTGAATATCCTATAAATGTTAATACTTGTTTTAATACCTATTTTTCATCTAATGAAGGAAGTCGACAAACGTTTAGCGTTTCTTCTTCAACATCTTCTGCAAGTTCTAAAGGTAGTTCTATCGGATTTAATTCAATACTTTTAGTTGTGGCTGTTCCTTTCCTCTATTTATACGTTGAAAAACGTAAATTTTAAGATTATATTAGTTTAATAGGTTTTTTGAACAGCATCTTTTATAATTGATTCTTCTTTTCGACAAATATGATGGTGAATACAATGAGGTTCATATCCTTCATGAAAATCGCCAACTAAAATTATTGGTGAGTTATATGGTGATGGCTGTCCATTAATATATCGTTGAGTTCTTGTTGCTTCTCTACCACAGATTTTACCATCTTCTTGAAACGTACAAACAGCGGTTAATTTTATAACCAGGTTAGCTCGAGCTAATAAATCTGGTATTGCATTAAAGGGTTCACCTCTGAAGTCCATATCTAAACCTACAACAATTACATTCTTATTGCGTTTAATGAGTTGCTCAACGACAGGAGTCAATTTTTTACTGTAAAAATGTGCTTCTGTAAACACAATCACATCATATTCCATTGCATGATCCAAGCAAATAGCTGGATCAGAAGATGAAATTACGTAAGTTTCATGATTCCAGCTTGAGGTTCTTGAAACAAGTCCATTATCACGAATATTAATGTCTGGATTAAATACAATGAAAGTATAATCAGTATACTGGATAGGAGAAATTCTTGATATGAGTGTATTGTTTTTACCTGATCTCATTGGTCCTACTATTAACTCTAAACTACCCGGATTAAATATTTTTGTCAAGTTCGATCATCATTTAGACATTTAACTTTGTTATCGATATCTTTGTTTTTAAATATTAAAAAATTTGGATTACCAAGGTTACTGTCTTTCTGTATTGTATCTATTTTAGTAATCAAATCTGAGAGAGATAATTTTGCAAAATCATCAGTTTGCCATTGAACAACGTTATTATCAAGACTTAGAGAGCCATATACACCATGTAGTAACCGTTCTTCCAAATCTTGTATAACATTACTTCTATGATGACCTTTATGTCTTTCAGAGCTTTTTTCACGCTTTTTAAAGCGTTCAATGATTATTTCACTTGAGGCATTACAATGAATTTCAATAGGTTTTGCATGGTACTTTTCAATAATGTTTTTAGTATTTCCTGATTCTTTGTATCCTAAGAACGCACTTTCAAAAATCAATGATTTTTTCGCTGAAAGTATTTCATCTAGCAATTTGTATAGCAAAACCACACTTGAATAACCTAATTT
>DAHXPE010000523.1 GCA_027364495.1 Candidatus Heimdallarchaeota archaeon
TTAAATTCCTAAAAGAAAGTGAAAATGATAAAGGGATCAACAATCAATCTTCTAAATTTTTATTAATGCTAAGGTCGTCAAATTAATGCAAACTACCAATGCTAAAAAGTTTCAGCTTGGTATCGAAAGTGCCATTAAAAAACTTCATGCTACGTTATTTGTTCAACAAATTCAGTTAAAAAAATTTGCTTCTGATAAATTTGTTAAACGTATTAACTCTTTTTTCACTCCTGATAGTCAAACTCAAAAACTTTTCTGGTTCTATCTCGATAAAATAAATAATTTATATGATAGAGAATCTTTAGAAGAGTTGGTTCTCAAATTGTCTTCTTAATTGCTTACCAAATTTTTAATTTAAAGAATTAAATTAGAAATAATTTTAACAGACTAGCTACCATGATTGAAAATTTTTAAATGATCTAATTACTAACTTAAATACTAAAAAGCATTATTTTAACTGCTCATAAAACCTTTTCATTTTCTTTTGTAATATTAATTTTCATTTATGGAAAGTATTTGATTACCATTGTGAAATACCGCAATCTATAGCTTTATAAAATTCATTACTATGACTTAGCAGAGTGTGCTGAATAATTCGATTTTTGAAAAAATGAAAAATTAAATTTGAACTTCATTGGCTAATCTGAATAAAGATTGACTTTTTCGAAAAAGGTTAAATTGAGTTTTTCAGCACTCTCTAGCATTATAAAAAATTTAGAAGATTGATTGTTGATCCCTTTATCATTTTCACTTTCTTTTAGGAATTTAAAAAGAAATAAACGCAACACTTTCAGTATAGCCATCGGGATATTCCTTACTCTTGCTTTACTATCTGCAATTAATTTCAATTTAAATTTATCGAGAAATGAAATCATTCAGCAGAGTAGTGGGATTGATTTTAACATTTATGGTACTTATTCAAATGGGGGTTCTAGCATTTCAAATTTTTTGGCTGATAACCAAACTTGGCAAAAAATTGCTACCGAACCAGAAATTACTTCTGTAACTCCTTATACACTTGGTTATCGCAGTTTTTATAATCAATCAAGCGGTTTATATTATAATTATGATATTTTTGGCGTACAACAATCCTATTTAGATAATTTACGCAAGAGTGGTGAACTTACAGCCGGCTCTGGTACATTATCTATCAATAAAACTGCATTTAATGATAGTATTCCTGTTATTGGAATCAAGACTGCGGGAATAAATATTACCTTTGAAAGCCAATATTTTTTCCAGAATCCATCTTATAACTTATCTAAGCTGACTGTTGTTGGTTGGGTTAATGTTGATTTATCCAAGACTATTTTTGCCAAATCTAACATTAATTTTATAGATAGTAATCAACAATACCTAACATTTATAACTTATTTCCCCATTGTCAACAGTATAATCGCAGATCAAGGAAATTTGGTTATTACCGTTAAAAATCAGTACATTAATTTAGATAATCTTGATCAAACAAGTTCGACATATACCAAGATAGTTCAGAAGCTTAATCTTAAATATCCAAATTATAATTTCTTTAGCAATGTTGCAACTTCTATTTTTATTGCCAATGCCATTATAACAATTTTTCAAGGAATAGTTACTATATTTCTAGTTCCTTTCATTTTTATTGCACTTTATATATCTTATTTAGCTTCTCGATTAAATTTAGAATCAAGAAGAATTCAGTATGGTCTTTTTTTATCTCGTGGAGGCAAAGCAACTATTATTAGCTGGAGTTATCGTTTTGAAGGAGTTCTGATAGGTGGGTTTTGTGGCTTATTGACCTTTATTTTGAATCCTATAACTGGATATATTCTACATTATTGGATCCCATCGATCACGCTTACTGCATCTCTACAAACCACAGTTTTAAATTTCTTTGTGACGCAATACTCCTTAACACCCTGGTTTATTGGAATTGGTGCGCTTATTGGATTTTTTATAATGTACATACCCAGTTATTATTCATATCTTAATCCGAAAGCTCTTCTTGAAGCTCATAGGGTAGAGGAATCTGATCCAGCTGTGAAAGGAAGTCGTGATGTACTTTTTCTAATGATAGGACTCAGTCCTTTTTTTGTTGCAATAGCTATAATAATGATGAATGATTTACACGCTCCAATTATTCTCACAATTTTGATTTTGGGCGTTAGTTCTATCGTATTGTATGTTGTCCCTTTTTCACCTTTCCTTATTACTTATGGAATGGCTGCTTACTTTTCAAGACAACCTTTTTTGCTTCAAATAGTTACAAATACTTATTCAAAAGCTGTCCCTGATCTAAAGGAGGTCCTTGACAAAACCATTCGCAGTAAAAGTAATAACCTAACTAGAATTGCATTTGTCATTGCTTTTGCTTTCACATTTATTATTGTTCCACTTGTTGCTTCTGCCTCCTTACAGAATTATAGTACTAAAACTCAGACCTTTCAAATAGGTTCAGATATGGCAATAACAAGCTACGACCCATCGCTGGTCAATGAGACTACTATTCATCAATTATCTTATATTAAATCTACTACTACAATCCAAGTGGGAACATTTAAATCTCTCTCATTGATTTACATTAATGCAACTACATATATTAAAACGGCTAATTTTAAGTCTTACTGGAATGTAACTCCCAGTGCATTAACACATTTAAATCAAAATTCTATTTTGGTTAACGAATATCTTCTTAAAACGTATAATATTAATGTTGGAGATAGTTTCTTAATTAATGATGTTAATTATAAAATTGAAGGTATTTTTGGCGCTATTGGTGGGACTGATTATTATTCAACGGGTATTCCAATGATTTTATTTAATCAGAATCCTTCCAATAATTCTTCTGTAAACCCTCGTTTACTTATTAAATTTAACAACCCTGCCAATCTTACAAATGTGAATGATGCTATCACATTCATTAGAAAGCATGATCCAAATGCCTCCATTATGACTTTGGCTAAGATAAGTAATAATACAGGACAATTCAATTTCTTACAATTTATTCTCAACATTATTGAAATTCAAGCTTATCTATTGCTCTTTTTAGGATTATTCGCATTAGGTTTTCTAATGATCATTCGTATTAAAGAACGTTCACGTGAATTAGGCAATTGGCGTAGTAGAGGTCTCGGTCAAAGCCAACTCCGTCGACTTATTACATTTGAATTATTAATTCTCTCAACATTTGGTTTTTTAATTGGACTGCTTTGTAGTGGTATTATAACTTTTATGGTTCAATATATCCTTTTAAATTATAACAATTCCCTAAAAAATATAATACCTTTTGATTTTATACTTCCATTAAATATTATTAATATTGTAATTATCTACATTATTGGAACATTTATTCTTTCGTTGTTCCTAAATTATTGGACATTCCATATGAAAATTTCCAAACAATTACGTTATGAAGAGTATATGAGATGATTTATCCTTTTAAAAACTTGAGGTTTCTAAATAATGTCATTTATAGAAGTTAAAGACCTTTCAAAGCAATATATATCAACTAGCAGGCCTGTTCTCGCTTTAAGAGGTCTTAATCTTGATGTTAAAGAAAACGAAATTTGCACGATTATGGGCCCTAGTGGCTGTGGCAAAAGCACATTGCTCAATATCTTAGGTGGTATTGATGACCCTACTTCTGGTTTTGCTCGTGTAGGTAATTTTGTTATCTCCGCTCAGACTCAACCTCTATATAGAATTAATACCAGAGATATAGTTAATTTTCGTAGATTTCAGGTTGGTTTTATCTTCCAGTTTCATAATTTGTCTCCTATCCATAATGCAATTGAAAATGTCGAACTTCCTATGATTTTTGCTGGTGTTCCTAAAGAAGTTCGTAGAAAACGTGCTGAAGAGCTTATTAAAGATGTTGGTCTAGAAGATAGAGCTAACCACAGA
>DAHXPE010000416.1 GCA_027364495.1 Candidatus Heimdallarchaeota archaeon
ATTTTTTCAAAACTTGAATTGTTTTTTCTAATCTTCTAAGAATATATCTGCATCTATCTGCATACCTTTTCCAGTATTCAGTTCCAATTTCGGCTGTTCCTTTCATTTCTTCAGCCATTAGATGGTTTAATAAAACCGTAAATGCATTTTTCTTTACTCCTTTACCGTATAAATATCGAGCAAAGTTTTCCATTTGGCTGATGTACTCTGATGTTCCTTCTGGTATAGCATTTAATTTCGTAATATAATCTAGAACCGGTATTTCTAAAATTGAGTTGAAAGTTTCATTGAAGAAGTTTAACCTATTATTTAATTTACCATCTTCAATCAAATTATTTAAATCAATCCCCATTTCATGGATTATTATTTGAAGAGATTTTTTTCTTTGATCTCTTGAGCTAAAATTATTGCTTGCAAATAACGTCTGGTAATTCATAGAGAAACTTCTAATTTTGTCAAGATAGTTATTGTCAATTACATATTCTGTTTCTCGAATTATTGAATAATTGAGTAAATCAATAATGGAACCACTAAAATTCAAAACGGTATCATCATCAAAACGTGTACCATGCTCCATTCTAACAATAATTTTCTCTAATTCTTCTCTATATTTTTCATTCATTATTTGAAGCAGAGCATCTCTCAATTTAATCGTTCCCATATCAAGAGATTCACCCAGCTGAAATTCTGTTTGAAGTAATTCTTGCATACCTTGTTCACGAAGAAATTTTAACAATTCGATAAAGGATTCTTCTTGGTTAATTGTTAAGCAGCTAATACCATCTTTCGTTCTCAATGATAGGGTATATTTTATTGCGGCTTTTTCTGCCATTTGATATGCTCTACGTGCTTTTTCTTCAGGCGTTAATTTTTGAACAATAACCTTTTCAGTAACTATTTCTTTGACTGAACGTTGTAGATGCCTCATCCAAATTTCATTTGCTATTGTCCAAGGTTGGGCATCCTCAGGAAATGGTCTTTTTAATTGGGTATAACTATAGAGAACCTTCGATTCAGTCGAAACTTCTTTTAAGAGCTCTGTATAGAGCTTTTCTTTTGTAATCATTGCACTCAGAAATGCTACAGTATAATGAGATGATTTCATTTTTGGAAATACTTTACTTACTTCATTCACTAATGAGTAAATTACCACTTTTCCTAAATTTTGTTGAAAGGAATCATCTGAATCTAATGATATAAAAATATCATTTACATTCTCTCTTATCCAATTAATTATATCTATTGTGAGGTCAAAACAAGTTAAAGCAGGAGATAATGAATATTTTATTAATGCATTGCAGAATTCTTTGACTTTCTTAGTCGCTTCTGCTGTTTCATCTAGTTCTGAAACCTGACTAGCTCCTTTTACTTGATCCTTTTGACGCAAAATTTTGAGATATTCATCATAAACCTCATCTTTTTTGGCTCCTGGTGTTCCAAATAAAATATTACTTATGCTTGAAAACTCATTATCATTTAATCCATTAATTAGTGCTTTGAATTTTAAATTATTTTCAAAGGTATCGGTTATCCGTTCACCACGGGACTTTATTAGAAAATCTCTTACACTTTCATATTTTGAAAGAATCTCTCTTCCTGCAACCGTTCCTGCTCCTGCATCTGTTGCCGGTTGGTTTTCAGTTAACGCATGAATCATCATGGTAATGGCATCGATTTTAAATAATCTCAGAAACAATTCTTCCATAGCTAAAGTATCGAGAGTTGATACATTGACTTCAATTTTTCTTCTATTAGCCATTTGTTGAAGATAATCATTAAAATTTAAACCAGTTAATCCTTTAAAGAAAGTATCTCTTTCGTCAACCGTTAAACCAGATACAAAAGTTTTTTTCTGGAGTGAGGTATCTAGAACAATTTTTTTGTTTCTCATTTCTGCAATTTTTTCAATAGCATCCTTTAAGTTAAAATTTTCATCAGAATTTATTTTTTCGACCGGTGGTAATAAATCTAAATCAAAATCTAAAAATTTCTTTAATTTATTAATTGCTGAATCTACACTATCAGTTTCTTTGCTTATTCCGGAATATTTTAATTCTAATCTTACTGTTTCTTCTGATCCAAATACTCCTTTAAATATAGTAAAAACGGCATCATTATCCTTTAAGGTCCAAGATTTTAGTTTAATGTAAACAAGTAAAACTAAATGATCTAATACTTCCTGAATAGTACCGACATCAACCAAACCAGCAAATATCGAAGCATAAAATTCAATTAATTCAGGGGATATTTTACTTAAACCATCTTTAAATTCTGCTATAAAATGATTTAGAACTGCTTCATCAATATTTGGATCGGAGAGTGCTGAGAACTTAACATATGAATCAAAATAAAATTTTAAATTAGGATAATTTTTTGCAAAGATATAGCTTCTATATTGAGGATTATAAACATTTCCTGTTAAATAACGGATATTCGGAGATTTTGAAAGGGTTTGACCGACCAATGAACTTAAGAGATGTGCAAAAGGAACCTTTTGAGCATATTCGGACCATAAATCTTTTAAAAAAATTCCGAAATCTTCAACATCTCTAGTCTGAAGCCTACGGCACATTCTAAATAATTGATTTAGAATTTCAAAGGTTGATTTGAAAAAGGTATTAATTTCAAGTGTTTTAAAAATGGAATCTAAATCTTTTATTCCTGTTAAATACTTTGTTGCAATATCGTTTAATGCTAAATCGATTGCTTCTTCAAAGGTTTTTCTTCTATGCCTGAACAGAGATGTTGAAACTTCAGATGCTCCCCTATGAAGAATCTCAAGCTCTACTTCCTTTGTTGCTTCCTCGAACCCGAATGAGAATGCCATTTTTCTTTACCATTTTATAATTTATCAAAATTGCTTGGATAATTAGTTATTAATTTTAATTTAATTAAAGGATAAAATATAGTTTCATCTGAATTAATTGTCATAATTTTAGTAATCATTTTATTAAGTATGAATAATTGAGATAATTCTAGTTTTATTCATCTTAGAAATAAATAATTTTTAAAACTTGCCAAATAAAAAAGTTGTAAAAAAGAAATTAAAATTAAAATAAAAATTTAAAAAAAAATATCAACAAGTAACAATTTATTTTATTTTTTTACCGCATTCCATACAGAAATTAGAACCCGATAATAAACTTGCTCCACAATATGGACAGAAATTAATTTCTTCCTGAGGTTTAAATGGATTGGATTGATTCGGGTATGATTGTTGTGGCTGTTGTTGTCCGGGATACATGTTTCTATTTGGTTGATTAGGTTGATTCACATTATAATTGTAATTATAATAATCTTGTTTTCTTTTACTTCTACTTTTCATATAATAAATAAATACTATAATTCCAGGTATAATAACAAAAATAAAGAAAACAAGAGTTTCATTAGAATTAAGTGAGGAAGAAGAAGTTTTTTCAAGGGTAATTATCGGAAATAGATTATAGTTTCCATTTTGATCTCTCAGAACTACTAGAAGTGCCGTATAATAAGGATAGGCGAAGTTTAACGTACGACCATAAGATGGCATAGTCGTTTGGTTTGGAAGAGTGAAATTTCCGACAAATAAACCATTTGTAGTTGAATTTATCTGCCATAAATCAATCATTTCTTGTGATTCAATAAATGGATAAAGAGGCACAAATAATACAAAAGCACTTCCATTTCCTTGCAAAGTCTTTGCTTGTATAGAAATACTAATAGTTTGACCCGGATTTACGGTCAATACGGATGGATTTTGTGAACTTATGTCATAAGCACTGAATCCGTTGTTATTAATTGAAGAAGCTTGACTATCTATTGTAGGTAAAGTTTCAGTTACAAAGAAGTACCCAACATTATCTCCAATAAATGAACTGTTTCCTTGAGAGAATTCTAAATCAATAAAATAGAATCCTACATTATTCACTTGACTAGTGTCAAAGATATATGATACAGCAGTCGAATTATAATGTGTCAATGTGATTTCTTTGGAATATAATGCATTTTGTGTTTGTATAAGTCCAGAATATTGACTTAAAATTTCTGGAACCAGGGTAATAACGGCATCAATTTTGAAACCAGTTGGTAATGTTGTATTAGCAGTGAACATTATTGACATCTGATTATTTTTGTCTATAATCGGTATTCCTACATCTTGTAAAAAGGATGGTATATTCAGAGATACAGCACTTGGTATTAACATTACATTATAGCTAATAACTTGGTTGTAAACTGAAAAAAAAGTTGAAATTTGTGTTTTTTTGTAAGAAATGGTTACGTTATATTGACCGGGCATATTTGGTTTAAAGGTTATATTTCCACCAAAGGCTCCTTTCTCGGTAATAGGAATTAAAGTTTGAATTGAGCTATTTGGACTGGTTACAGTTATTGTTGCATGAGCTGGATTGTCAAAAACACCTTGAGAAGGTCCAACAAAAATACTTGCATTCCACGAATCACCAAGTTGAATTTCTTGGTTTGGATTAATAATATCGATGAATGGATTGGATTGATTGACAATGTAGTTGAAAAAGGCTTGAGAAAACTTTTGTTCAGGAGTTTCAAAGAAACCGTTGTAAAACCAAAATTCTGAGCTGAATACAAAAAGTTTACCGGTTGAGGTATTATTTCCAGTGAAAGCTGCCATAACAGGAGTTGAACTCGAATCTTGTATTGATCCGATAACTTTACCTCCTAAAATTGGATCAACTTGTAAATGTGTTCCTCCAAACCATTGTAATCCAGTTATTTGGTTAAAATTCTGGAAATTCGATAAGGACATACTCTCATTTTCATTAACAGGTATTTGGACTGTACCTAAATCATAAATTTTCATACCAACTGTATTTAATAAGGATATACCATAACCCTGTGTTAAATTATTATAATTTGATATGTCTGAAAATGGATAAAACGATGAGATAATTATTACATTTCCTCCACTATTGATATAATCTTTTAATAAAGATATTCCAGCTCTAGAAATTGATAACTCATTATCTGGTAACACAATTGTCTTATATTGATAAATCCATGATTGATTTATTGGTTGATTAATAATATCAAATGTAATATTCTGCGTATTTAGATAAGTAGCTAAATCTGCATAATTTCCATTAGGATTATCTGCTGAATTAGTGCTATACCACACATTCCACGCAATTTTTTTAGAAGGAATTTCAATATAAATTGGGCCAATTGTCAAATTGTATGTTTTGAGGCCTGTTGTTACGACCAAACTCCCATTATAATAACCTGGTACTGGATTCATGGGAACAGTAAAATTTAACATTAATTCACCATAATAACCGTTTGATTTCATTGCTTCCAAACTGGTATCTGAATGGTTATAGGTAATCAAGTTAGCAAATGTTTGATTTCCAAATTGAATTCCAATATTAGTCTGTGTTCCAGCAACAAATTGTAGATTAACATTTAATTGATCACCTGGAAATAAAACTGGATTATTTGGAAAAATTGATCTTTGAGGTAACAATGAAATTACATTTACGTGTGTGTTTGAACCGGCATTTTCTTTTTGTAATAATTGATAAGCAGCTGTTACGTTAATAAATCCTGCTCCTTGTACATATTCTGGTTGTTGGTTGTTTACTGCAGTTTCCATTAATGCAGCCCGGATAGTTTGGGGCGAAGCATGTGGAAAAGCTTGGAGCAATAACGCAACGGATCCAGCAACAACAGGTGTTGCCATACTTGTACCACTTTCTGGAATATAATTTCCTTTAGAATATGATATAATTTGAGTGGGATTATAATAAAGTTCAGATTGTTCTAAAAGACTACCAGATGCTAAAGTAGATACTTCAAACCAACCAGGAGCAAGAATATCTGGATCATATCTATAATCAGATGTAGGCCCACGTGAACTAAAATATGTGGCTGTATCATTTTGCCAATATGAAGCTCCAACAGTGATAACTGCTTGTGCATCACCAGGAGTTGATACTGTTCCAATACCTGGTCCAGCGTTACCAGCTGCGACTGTAACAACAATTCCATGGTTATTAACTGCATTATCTAAGGATAGAGAAACAGGATCATTTGGATTTCCACCTTGAAAACCTAAAGACATTGTAATGATGTTAATATGAAAAGCTGGATTCAAAGCATAATCTATAGCTTCTAAAATTGCTGATTCAGTTGCAGAACCTGATTGATCAACAACCTTTAAATTAAATAAGTTCGCACCAGGAGCTACACCAACGTATTTGCCACCAGATGCAGCACCTGTACCAGCAGCAAGTCCTGCAACATGTGTACCATGTCCATTCAAATCAGTTACCCCTTCATTAGCACTATAACCATTACTAATGGTCACAAAACTTTTCTGACTATAAATAGTAGCATTCTTTCCTACTAAATCTGGGTGAGTAAAATCAATTCCAGAATCAATAACCGCAATATTTATTCCTTTACCATTAAGATCTTTAGTATTAACAAGATAAGATGCATTAATCTGATCAACTGGGGGTTTATAAGATGCATTTACAGGAATTGAGGATTGAATCGATGCAGTTGATTTAGGAATAACCTGGTACAACTTATCCTTAATAACGTTGACATTGTGATTTATTAGCATTGAATATTGATTCATCGGTATTTTAGCTAATATATACGGCATATAGACTAAAACATCGACTAATGATCCATATGTGTTCACATATTGAAGAATTGCTTGTTTTTCTTGTAAACTATTATATTTTATGATAACATTTTTCAAATCAGAAGTTGATTTAGTAACTGTACTAGGAGCATTTTTAACTAAAGTATTTAAATACTTAGATACAGAAGAAGTGTCAAGAGGTGGGATTTTTGGATTTGTCGTGGTATTTGTATTCGTATCTATCATAACAAGAGCTGATATGACAAATATTATAATAATAAGATAAGATAAACCAGTGGTATGTGTCCTTTTAAGGGCAGATTTTCTATTTAGCAATAGCAAATAACCTCAATGATATATTAAATTATTTCTAAAATAGCTCTTTTAAAATAAATTTATAGTTCCAAAAAGTTCTTCTTTAACTCTTTTTATTCGTAAATTTTCGATTCTAAATTAATTTAATAAGGGATTTCCTTCTCTAATTCATATTTATAATAATAATGTAAAAAAATTTTAGCTAATACCCGTACAGTAATTTACTTTATTATTATATCAAAAATTTTCAATATATCTAAGTTAAATCCAGAGTCAAGTAATAGTGCCAAAATTCAATTATTTAAAAATAAAAAATTCTGGGAAAAAACAAAAGTATAAAAAATTCGGAATTCAGGAAATTTTCAATAATTAGCGATAGGTATAGAAAGAATATTTTTACTTGTTTATTTAACTACTTCATGAGAGGTGTTTTATAAATGGACACAGCAGAGTTTCGTAACCAATTATTAGGTATACGTGAGGTTTTAGAGTCTTTTTTAAGAGAATATGGATCTAATCCCTCAGATGATTTTCAAACAAAATTAAATGCATTGAATAAGGAATATGAGTTAATTCATGATTCACTCCTTACTATTATTAATTATTTTAGCTTGCAACAAAACGCTATCCGCTCTCTATTATTGATTGAGAACGTGACTCGTGAAAAAAATATCAAATTGCAAGAAATCGATAATTTACTTAATGCTATGCGTATGCTTATTCTACCACAGGTAGAAACTCTTTTATATAACTTAAAAAGTGCTGTAAAATCAAAAGAAAGAGTGTTGAATTATTTAGAAAATAGTCCAGTTCAGAAAATACCAGATCTTGTTCAAGATATGGTTGCTATGGATAAAAAATTTCTTGATATTGTTGAGCAATCTCCATCTGCAGCGAGCTCAAATTTACTTGAGCAGAGCTTGCAATCATTACTAATGTCTCATTTAGATAATTCAAAAAATACGATTGTAAAAATGCTAAACAATCTTCAATCAGAAATGAGTCATACCCTTAACGGAACTAATGAAAACTTAGAAGACAATTACGAAGAATCTTAGATTTATTTCTTTTCTTTTTCCTCACTATCAACTTTATCGATCCAACTGAAAATGTTTCTGGCTAATTGATCAAATGCAAAGTCAACATTCAATCCTGTTTTTGCAGATGTTTGTACATATTGAACATCGAAGCCTTTTAATGGTAATGTTTCTTCACTAAAGGTTTTTGCCCATAAAGAGGCTTTTTTATCAATCTTAATATTTCCGTCAACTAGATCTGACTTATTACCAAGAATAAGAAAAGGAATTGGTCCTTTACCGGAATTTTTCCAAAGTTCGTTTAACCAATGCATGGTGTGTTCAAGTGATTCTGGTCTTGTACGATCAAAAACAAGAATACCACCATAACATCCAGCATAATAACCTTTTCGCACCTGACTGAAACGTAGTTGACCAGAAAGATCCCAAATTTGAAATTTAATTGTTTTACCGTCAAGGTGAACTGTCTTCATAGCAAAATCAGCCCCCAAAGTTAATAAATATTCGGAACTAAAGCCTTCGCCTAAATAAGATTTACGAAGAGAAGTTTTCCCAACAGCACCATCTCCTAAAAGTGCTATTTTGATTGCAATAGTTTTATCATCCGGCATTATGAACTGAAGATTGCTTGGATCACGATCAGCTGGTCTTACATAAGGCTCGGGCTTTGAATTGTCTGAAATATGACTTACTTGTTGAATATAATCAAGATAGTCAGACCTGTCTTTGTCTGCTAAGGGGGATTTCTTTTCATTGGACATGTTTAGGTTCTCATGTAATAATTTTAAAAATAATTAAAAATTGACCTTTGTATCTTTTTATTGACCATTTAAACTGATCAAATTTAGGTTTAATATTTTTGGAGGTATTTTGAATAAAAAGTTTATTATTAATTTAATTAAGTTTTTGTTGATTACGCACTATTAATTCTATTTTATCAATTTTTTTAATTTTTATTTTGAAGCCATTAAAGATTCAATTTCTGAAATTTCTTTAGGAACATTTGCAGTAAGGACAACCGGTTCATTTTCAGTTATTAAAACGTCGTCTTCAATTCGAACACCAATCCCTTTAAATTCTTCTGGTAATCCTTCAATTGTACTTGAAAAATAAAGTCCTGGTTCTATTGTTGTAATCATTCCTGGTTCATATTCCTTATCGACAAACTTTGTCCCCTTAAATACTTTTTTAGGTCCAACATCGTGTGTGTCTAAGCCAAGATTATGACCTACACCATGCATGTAATATGGGGTATATTTTTTCTCTTCAATTAATTTTGTCACATCACCTTTAAGAATTTTCAATTCAACAAGCCCTTCAGTTAAGATCTTTATCGTTTGATCATTTATTTGCTTGTTGGTATTTCCTATTTTACACATTTTTATGGCTTCTTTTTCAGCTTTTAAGACAACTTCATAGACCTTTTTCTGCAATTCAGAAAATTTACCATTTACTGGAAAAGTTCTTGTTATATCAGATGAATAATATTTGTATTCTGCTGCTGCGTCTAATAAGAATAATTCACCATCTTTACACTCTTCTCTATTAGTTATATAATGCAGAATGGTAGCATTATCACCTGTAGCACATATTGATGGATAAGCTGGACCTTCAGCTCCTTGACTCCTAAAATATGAATTAACAACATTTTCAATTTCATATTCTTTCATTGATGGTTTAATTGATTTCATTGCATTCAAATGAGCCTGAACAGATATATCACAAGTTTTTTGTATTATTTCAATTTCTTTTTTATCCTTGATAGCTCGTAATGGATCTAAAAGAATTGTTGATTTTTCAATTACTGTTATACCCGGTCCTTCTGGATTTCTAACCCTGATTCCATCTCGAAAAAGGCTGATTAGGGTTTGATCAAGAGCTGAATTATAGCCAAATTCATAATATAATTTTTGGTATTTTAACACATTTTTTTGAAGCCATTCATTAAATTCGCTAATTTTAAAAGTCCCATTTACTTTAAATAATTTTTTTGCGTTTTCAGGACCAATTATTTTTCCTGTCCATGTTTCTTTCTCTGGGTCTCTTGGTCGAACAAATAAGAGAGTCTCACATTTGTTATCTTTATCTTTAGTTAAAACCAAATGACAATCTGACTCTTCAAACCCAATTAAATATAAAATATAAGAATTAGGTCTATATTGATAATCTGAATCTCCTGTTCGAGTCGATACAGGACTGGCATCAAGGATAAGAATGCTAGCTAATTCCATTTTGTCAAAAACTTTTGATTGTCTTACTTCAAAGTCGAATAATGTTGAATACATGATATCGCCAAAATTCTTCGTTATTTTAATATAATAAAAAAAGAAATTTGGCATTATAAAAAAAAATTGATTTGGTTGATTTTACAAATGATTGAAATAAATTAATTAATTATATTAATCACCAGAAATTTCAAAAATTTAATAAGATAAAAATTTGTTAATCATAAAATTCAGAGATACTGTTTGTAAATTTAGAATTCAATTAAAATCATCCATTAAATAATAAAAAAGCATTTTAGGAAGATTAACTTTTTTGTCAATTGACGAGAACACGCAAAAAGCAATTATGGTTATTGTAAATGCCTATCAAAGCCAAATTAAAGCATCTATTGAGCATGTTTTAAAAATTTCGCTTCCTACTATTGATAAACAAGAAATTACAGGAATTTTAAAACATCAAGGTGCAGGAGGAGTCACATACATTCTTCAAGCAGTCTTTACAGCTGGTCCTCGGCATATAAATGGTGGTATTGTTGTTAAATTTGCTAATGATCTAGATGAAGATACAAGAAATGCACAAGAACTTAGCGAAATTCTAAAGAAAAGAGAGTTAGAATGGAAACAAAATCCTCCGCCTAAGCCATTACCAGAATGGATGCCTAAAGTAGTATTTTCACCAGCAGTTTTAGGAACCCACCCCAGTCGAAATGTTATTATTTTAGAATTTATTGGTGGTGGTATTCCACTTTTAAAAACGGATTTTCCTGAAGAACAAAAATATCAAATATTGGGCTATGCTCTTGCTAGATTTCATGGAAGTCAATCCTATCCTTTAGCTATGCCACTTTATGAACCAATGTTTCGTATCCTTGAATCATATTTACCTGACAATTTGGATGTTATAGCATTTTGGAAGGATGTCTTAACTAAAAGCAAGGGGGGCTGTCAATTTATTCATGGAGATAGTCACTTAGAAAATGTGCTATATTCAAAAACATCACATGCTATTGCTTGGATTGATGCATTACTTGTCCCTAGAGGGGATAGAATGGATGATGTTACTTATGCTATTTCACATATTGTTCAAGAAGCAATATTTGAAAAATTAGAAGCAAATCCGCATGAATCTTCAAGAGTTGTTTTAACTCAAGTTTTACGAGACATGGCTCAAAAAATTGTTCCTCAAGTATTAACTATTTATATGAGGACAGCTAATTTGAAGGGTCTATATGACACTGTCATTCCAATAGATTTCTTTTTAGGGTTCCATTTATTAAATAGAACTCAGTTATTTGGGGAATCTAAAATATCTACTATATTAGAGATATTGGGAAAAGAATTAATAATTGAGCGTCCATTAGGTAAATTGCTTGGCCTAGATAAAACAAGTCCATAATAATCTTAAAATTACATTTCAAGAAGGATTTAAACATGTCAGAACCTATGACATTAATATTAGTGTATGATGAAAATACAGATAATTTTTATCCCCTAAAAGCAGGTGAAAAGCCTGATCCAGGGAAAAATACTTATTTAGTAATTGACGAAGTGAATAGGAAAACAACTCTGTCTTTTACACCGGATTCATCACTTATAGAGAAGCGAACGATTGAACGTCGAGTAGCAAGTTTCATCAAAACCGGTTATGAGGTACCTGGTTCTCAAGGTCTCCGAATAGGAGCTAACATGCAATTAGAAAAGGTGGATCCTAAATCAGGTAAATTACCTGAGATCTTGCTTACTCACGGTCATACCTTTGGGAAACAAAAGCTCGTTCGAGACGAAATTCCAGATTATGTTGAAAAAGAAGATACCTATGAGGTTGAAAAAGGCAGTGCAGGAACCAGAACAGATGTTTTAGGTTCCAAAATAAGTGCTAAAAATATTCAAAGCACTAAAAGTGATCCTGAAATACCAGATGCAATGAGAAAAAGACTTGAAGAAGCGTTTCCTCAGAAAAAAGAGCCTGAAATTAGTTCACCACTGGAACAGGCAAGTACAGAAAAAATCAAAGATAGTTATAAAAAAGAAGAGGTTACAATTTCGTCTTCAGATGAACATCTCTTTGTATTAGGACAATTTGTGGATATGTATATTCAACAAGGATTTCAAGTTGTTGTTTATAAAAATGAAAAAGGAAAATATGAATTTAGAACATTAAAACAAGATAGTAAATATTATATTGATGGAAATCAATTGTATAAAGTATAAAAAAGTCAGTATTTTTATAAATTTCCACGTTCCGCCTGTTCGCGCTCAATTGATTCAAAAAGAGCTTGGAAATTACCTTTACCAAAACCTTGGGCACCTTTTCTCTGAATAACTTCAAAGAAAAAGGTTGGTCTATCTTGAATGGGTTTGGAGAATAATTGTAACAAATATCCGTGTTCATCTTTATCGACCAAGATTCCATTCTTAGCCAAAACATTTGTATCTTCTTCAATATCCCCAACACGCTCATTTAATGTCTGGTAATAATTAGATGGTACACTAATAAATTCAACACCTCTTTTACGCATTTCTGAAACAGTAGTCACAATATCGTCAGTTGCTAAAGCAATATGTTGAGCACCTGCTCCATGATAATAAGAAACATATTCTTCTATTTGAGACATTTTAA
>DAHXPE010000038.1 GCA_027364495.1 Candidatus Heimdallarchaeota archaeon
CCTGTGAGCATGGTTCTTTTCGAGTTGAACGATGAAGGGGAAGCTAAGAGATTTGGACAGATTCGCTTCGAAGATGAAGGATCAATTTCAGAATTTCTAGAAAAGAATGCTAAAATTAAGAGAAAATCAAACTTGGTCGACATTGGATTTTACATCTTTGACAAAAAATTTCTGCAAAATAACGAGAGTTATCTCGTCCCTAAAAAATTCAAACTCGAGATTGATCTATTCCCTGATTTTGCTAAGAGACACATGTTATTTGAAAACCTATGAAAATCAAATATTGGTGGGACGTTGGAACTATGTCATCAAACCTGAAAGCAGAGCATTACTTTATCAATGGTCAACATATTATGCCTCCTTAGGTGACTTTTATGAAATTAGCCGTTATAGGACTTGGATATGTTGGACTTCCATTAGCTTCACTCCTATCACAAGATTTTGATGTGATTGGATTTGATGTCAACAAATTCAAGGTTTAAAACATTAATAGAGGACTCGTACCTATCACAGAACCTGGACTCGGCGAATCACTTGAATTATTTTTAGAATCTGGAAAATTGGAAATTATAAGCGATCCCGCAAGAATGAAAGAAACTACAGTCAAGATAGTAACCGTAGGAACGCCATTCAGCCCAGAGAATGATTTCATTGTCTATTCTCAGTTAGAAAGTTCACTTGAGATTATTTTACCTAATTTAAATAATGGTGATGTGATAATGTTAAAGTCTACTGTTCCATCTGGCACAACTATGGGAATTGTGAGGCAAAAAGATATAAAGTTCCAGAATCCATATGCCTTGTTTTTTCACCAGAGAGGATGATAGAGGGTCAGGCCTTAAAAGATTTCAGAACACTTCCAAAGATTGTTGGTTACTCTGATCCAAGGTCTTTATCCATAGCTGTGAAAATATTGACAAAACTAGGTGGCAGAATACTAACAGTATCTGATCCAGAAACAGCAGAAATGATAAATCTAATCGACAACTATTCAAGAAAAAAACAAATAGCAACTATTATAAAAATTATGATATCCAACCATTTATAACCAATATTTAAATACTCAAAATTTAAATTTCCACATTGCCCACCTAAAGATTCTGCCTGAAATACTTGGTGTAAAATACGAAAGAAATGCTAGAAACAAAAGTCCAAAGGTATATAGATCTCTCCTATACCTGTACCTAGAAAATTTTAATAAATTTGCAATCTCACTCGGTGTCAACTGTTCACCTTTAGCCAATTTCATCGTGAGAGAAGAATCATTAATAAAAAGTCTAAAGTATGTTTTTAATGAAGTATACTCCTTTACAAAATCCTCTGAAACGTAATTTTCCAATAAATTTATCCATATTTTTAATGTTTCAATGGCAATTTGCATATTTAAGATGTGTTTTCTGGCAATCTCTCCGATACTTGGATTAAAACCAGAATTTGAAGCAGATTCATGAACTCTCCACACTGAAAGTGGTTTTTTCTGAAACACTAATGTAAGTTTTTCATCTTTTATGAAAAATGGCCATATAAAAATAGCAAAATCTAACAGATTAACAACTTTATTAAGGTTAACAATACAAGATAAATAGTACTCCTTGCGTATTGACATCGAACTTAAATTAAAATCTCCATTAAATTTCCGAATCATAAAGGAAATTTTTGCAACGGAGTCTAACTCTTTTCCTTGAAAAATCTGTCTATCCAAAGGTATATCTACAATTTCTTTTAATCGAACAGAGGCATCCTTTACATTTTTCAATCTGATAATTTCATTTTTGAAGTAAACTATATCTTTATTATCTTGGAAAATCTCATAAACTTCGCCCAATTTGAAGGGTAAGAATAAATCATCATCTTCAAGAAACGATATAACTTCTCCTTTGGCTTTTTCAATTCCATAAGCAAGTTTTGCACCAAGCGGTTTCTCATCACTATAGACATTAACAACACTACTTCTGCTCAGGAATTCATCAATTCTATCGTCGATGAAATTCTTAACAACGATAATTTCAAATTTTTCTCTTTCAAGTTTTTGATCAATAATAGATTGCACTGCTTCTTGAATAAATTCCTTTCTATCGTATGCAGTTATAACCACACTAATATACGGTTTATCCAAGGTAGAATGTGGTTCGTATATAATCCTAAACATAAGATTTCGATATGAATATCATAAGATATATAAACAATTGTATTGTGGGTAGTCGTTCTTTCTTTTAGATACGCTGATCATATTCTAATACCTTTGAAAATATTATAACGGAAAGATATAAAAATTAAAATTAGCACAGTTACTTTAAATAATTGTTAAGTTTTGTTGATCTATTTTTGATTATTATAACGTATTTAACTAATCGTATTTTACAAATATAATATATTAATATTATAGTATTTCGTATATAAACTTATATTTACACGATTTTACCAATGTTATTAATTCAGTAAAATCTATGATTCATTTGTTTTCAGTTCGTATGTAATGGAAACAATTAACTTTCTTTAGAAATGTGATCATAGTATTCTCTCATCTGTTTTTTGAACTCATCGAAGTTGAATTTTGATAACCATTTTGAAAGATTTTTATCGTTATCTTTTTTAACTTTTAAAGATTCTTTTACTTGAATAGCTATATCTTTTATTGACGTTGGATCAAAGTAAAATCCAAACTCCCCTAAAATTTCTCGGTGAACTGGAATGTCTGATGCTACAACTGGCAATCCAGCTTTTAGTCCTTCAATAAGGGGGAATCCAAATCCTTCATCCAATGATGTGGAAAGTAAAGCGTCGCATGCATTGTATATTTCATTCATCTGTACTTCGTCTGAAGGGGTGAAAGTATAAGAATTTCCGACACTTTCTCCAATCCTCACAAGTTTGTAATCGTTTCCCAGTCTTGAGAAAACCTCCGGCAAGATTTTTAAATTTTTTCGAGGTATGTTAGTGGATACTGAAATAATCAATTTTCTATCCAATGGCAAATCATATTTTTTTCTTAATTTTATTTTATCATTAAGAGGAACAAAATTATCGCTAATATAAGGATAGATTCTATTGACATTGCCTTGAATGACTATATCTTCTACCATTTTTTTTACATAATCGCTAACTGTTAAAATATGATTGAATTTTAAATAGTGTTTATAAAGTATTCTAGTAAGAAAATATTCACTGTTGTTTGAACCAACGTTAAGGAAAGGAGACATATCATGAATAGTAACTATATTATCAAATCCTGGTGCTATCTTTAAAACATGCGGAGAAGAGATGTGAATTAGAGTTCCTTTTATTTTTTGTTCTTTTAGATAATTAACAAAGTTAGAGTATGCTATTTTTGGAAATAGTGAATTCAAATTAATGGGTGAATTGCGATAATAAAATCTGCCTTGAATACTTCTGCCATATTGATAATTCTCATGATTTTTTCTAAATTTAATAAAAAATAAATGGGAAATATCGTTCATCGCCATGTGAGTATTTATTGCGTATTTATTGATTCCGGTGTTCTCATTACCCTGTGTGATAATAATCACTTCGTTCATTTAATAGCCCTCTTCAAATTTTTATTATCACTCGTTTTGTAAAAGAATAAACTCTTGAAATAGCCATCAAGATATCTACTCAAGACGCAATAATTGATTTCAATCATTATGTTTACGGTATGGAAAAATGAAGTATTAAATCTTATATAAATGAAATCACCTTAGTCTTCCTAACTGTTTTTATTTTGCATAAGGAATGTTGTGTTATAATAAGTTTATGATTCCTATGGCAACTCAAATGCAACGCGTTAAAATCGTCTCTGATAAAAACACGATAAACGAGAACATTGTGTTTGATATGGGGATTATAATTAACGTCAAAATTCCATGTTATTAATACACCATTTTGTCAGAAAAGGAGTATCAATGATGTAGAATGATCCAAAATCTAAAAAATTTTTACGTTATTCAAAAGGAATAATTGCTTTATATCTTAGTTGGAAAAGTGCTACAATGTTGTTATTTAATGAAATTATATGTATAAAGAAGGAGTTCGATAAATTTTTTGGGATATTTTCAATGACAGTATTATTTACTTTAAATTATTGAAATTTATTGATGCTATTGCTAACTGTCCAGATTTAAATACAATACTTGCTAGATCGGCAGTTATTAATTCTGTGACCAGTGCATCTGATTGATTAAAAGTTGTAGCAGTTCCAGAAATTATTGATGCGTCAATAATTATATATGATATCTTATATTTATCAAGCAGTAAAACATATGCTTGTAAGAATTTGACAGATGGGATAGTCGAATTATCGTAGGAAGGTTGTGTTAAATTTTTATATATAATTTGTTGGCTTTGGTTGGAATAGGTTCCTCCAAAATTATCTAAAGTTATTACATTAATTGGGTCGAAAAAATTTTGATAGAAACCAATCTGTCCACTATACCCCCAACTGGTTACTATATATGGATTCGAGGTTGTTGGGGGTAGCAACAGAGCAGATCCATTGTTATTATTGATTAAGAAACTCTTAGCCTGAAAATAAGAATGCGGTATGTAAAATCCTTGGTTGTCTTGATTTGAGCCATTATAACTGTATGTTTCAGCATATCCTATAAACATAGGATATGCTGAGGAAAGAAGTAAAATTGTAAGAATAAAAACAGAAATTGAAGGTGCATATTTTTTTATTAAAATTTTAGGTTTCAATTTAAGAGAAATGTTAGGATTTTTAATGGCAATCTCTTTTTGCAAAGAAGTTAAAAATTTATACGTTTCTACTAGAGAAAAGGCTATGAATATAGGGTAAAATCGGCTAATAAATAAAGTAGTAAGGTATGAAGTAGGAATGAATTGATATCCAGTTGGTAGGAATGAATTGATAAATATCCACAACTGCCCGAATGGAGGATTCTCTCCCTTATCCCAGAATATAACAATCAAAAGGGCGAATATTAAGATGAAAAAGCGTGATGAATTTTTTCTGTTCCTGAGCAAAAGAAAAAAAATTGGAAGTACTAATGCAAATATTGGCCAAAGATAGGAAATCACTGATAGTGCAGCTAGACCTTGATACATGTTGTAATAAAATATATGAGGATACTGCCAACCACTGAGTCCTCTGATCTCATTAAATATATTATTAAAATGCCCAGAGTAGAATCCCAAATAAATTTTATTAGCCGCACCAGAAGATGCGAGAGAAATGGTGGAGTGTATGCTTGAAAAAATTGGGGTAAAATATTCTAAAGAAATCATAATGCTTATTATTACTGAGATGGCTGCAAAAAAGGAAAAAGCACCCAGAGAATGTAAATTTCTTGTCTTCTCGCGTAATAGTTGGATTACCATTATTACTGCAAAAATAACCATAACTACAACTAATATTCGAATGTAGTTAGGAAAGGGACTCTGGGCAAGGCCAAGTCCCATCCCTGATATAATTGGTGAATAACGCTTTATTTTATTAGAAATATCATTATTCAAAAATATAAAAAGTCCAACAAGGAAGAATGTAAATCCTCCAAAACCTATGCTGACATCATTTGTAATTGAGATATATGTAAGGCTGACCGACCAAGGGTTAAAAAGATATAACAAAGAACTTAAGATTCCTGCAATTTGTGACTTTTTTCCAGTAACACAATTTAGCACTAATCGAGTAAGGAGAAAAATGCCTACAACAGAAAAAAAAGTTCCAATAAAAAGATGAATATAATACATTAAATAGATGTTCTCAAAGGATGCAATTTCTGAAATTGCCCAAATCAAGCTGGATGGATTTGGTCGTTGTGTAAAGTTGTAATAATTGTAATAGCCTACTCCATCTCCACCAAATAAGAGTTTGCTTTGTGTCCAGTACGCAATCAATAGCACATAGAATAAAGATATTGAAGAGAGTATCATTAATTCATACCAATGTAATATAAAAAAATGTCGAACCGATTTTTTAAATAATGTTTGTTTAGAATCAAAATATTTTTTAATAGATTCACTTTTTAATTCTCTTACTATCATTACGTTAAATCCTCTTTTCCCTTTCTCTAGTTATATTTTCTATCTATTAATCCATGTCGATTCTCAAAGATAATAATTTTTCCTTTAAAGTCATTTGAAACTAGTACTATGGTACCTTTTTATATGGAAAAGAATAAACCGTTTCTTAGCTTAAAAAATATCTTGTCACTATATTAAAATTGAGATTAAAAGAGCAATTACACTAGCTGCAATATAGGAAAGAAATTTTTTGGAAGCAATTTCCTTCTCAAATGGAATACTTTCTCCCGTTGTGAAATAATCAAATCTTGTGCACAACCCTTGAAAGTTACCTTTTGAAAGATTCCCAATCAACCGACCCATGTCGTTCGTTGCTCTTACGATTGCACTTTCAAAAACTTCTCTCAACTTTGCTACATTTCTCAGTTTCATTGATCTATAACTTTCCCAGAATATTTCAGAAAGGAAACAAATGAATAGGAAAATGAAAAATCCAATGTAAGAAAATTCAATTAATATTGAAAGGATCAACAAAACAGGTATTCCAATAAAAATAGACTCTATGAGATTGGGGTAATTTCTATACATTAAGTCTTTGTGCATCAAAGGAAGCAAACTATCTCCGAAGGCCCACCTAAAAAATCTTTTATAACTCCTTTTTCCATTGTTCCACCACCCATGATGGACAATAGCAGAGGGTACTGTTATAAAGGTTCCCTCTGTTTTTTTCAATATTTTGAGGCAGAAGTCAATATCCTCCCCACCTCCTGCTTTTGGGAATGTGATTGAAAATCTGATATCTCCTATTGCATCTCTTCTGATCAAAAGATTGGACGTCGTTCCCCACTTCACCTCCCTGTGTGTTTTTGATATTCCAAAAAATGTAAGAATATCACTTTCTAGTATCCCGGAAGTAAAGGGATTATTTGGGGGAGGAAATTGGGTTATACCAACAAAACCCAAAGTATTTGGTTGTACTATTATTTTATTATAATATTCAACCAATAATGTTCTCTCAGGAGTAGTATCATCATCAAGAAAAAGCACATAATCACCGTAACAGCGATTTAAACCAATATTTCTTGATGCAGGTGCACCTAAATTTTCTTCATTTACCAAAATTTCAAAAGACATATTATTACCATGTTGAGAAACAAAATTTAGGTAACCTGGTGAATCAACCACAATGTGATAATCAACATAGACACCATCAGGTACTAACATATCAAGAAAAGCAACAAAATTTAACTCTTCCGGTCTCGAACTTGGAATTACTATATCAATCTTTATTACTATGGGATCACCTCCATTTATGTCTTACCTTCTGGTTGCAAAAACAATGAAAATCTACTGAACAATTAGACTTATCGTTCTCTAAAGATGTATAGACTTTTGTAACTAGTGTACTGTTAAGTATTTCTGTCAATAGTCCATATGTGGCCCTATCCATCCAGTAACACATTGTAAGAACTCCATTTATGGCATTTGCTTTATGCAATCCAAGACCACACGATGACCCGTTTAGTGTTTCCCTAGAAGCAATTGCAGCGATATCGTACCAAAAGCTTTCTCCATTGGTATATTTGTAGTGGTGATTTGGAATATTTTTTCCTATTTCTCTAAGGTTAATTGAGTCTTCAACTCTGAGCATAAGATCTGGAGCGTTCTTTCCAACATAACCATCATCAAATACAGGAGAAAATTTGACAAAATCCAAAGAATGTCTATCAGCAAAGCACAATAAGTTTTTTACTGTATTCCAATTAGCATTTGCGTGTGTTATAACTGAGTTAATACCAAGCTCATATTCTCTATTTCCATCTGATAAACTTTGTATAGTTTTAATGATTTTTTCAAATAATCATAATAATTGAATGTTTTTATATTTTTTATTTTA
>DAHXPE010000070.1 GCA_027364495.1 Candidatus Heimdallarchaeota archaeon
TATGTAAGGAAAAAAATAGAGGAGCTATTTACACAATACTTTTTTGAATTAACATGGAAAAAAGAGTCTTTTCAAAAAATCAAATTGGATAGTTATTACAAAATAACGGTCCTTACCCATTCTGGACTTGATAAATTTTCAGAATTATCAGCAGGTGAGAGGCAAATTCTTGCTTATTCATTCATAGCTTCCTTAACATCATTGTCTGGATTTGAAGCACCAATAATTATTGATACCCCATTAGGTAGAATTTCAAAAGTACCACGCAAAAATATTGCTGCATCATTACCTAAATTTTTACGAGGAACACAAATTACTTTTTTATTTACCGAAACTGAATTTACTGAGGATGTCCAACAACATTTGAAAAATCGTATTGGTTATGAATACAGTTTAAATTATAATCAAGAAAAAGAAATCTGTGAAATCAAAGAGGATTAAGAGATGATACCTACCAAAGCGATTAATACTACTCTTCCTAAAGAAATAGGAATTGATGAAAGTTCGAAATATGACTACGAAGGTCTTTTAAGTGGCACTGGTAAATATGTCCATTCCCCTTTTACTAACCTCGATTACTACAATATATTTTTAGTTTCTATGTCAATCGGTTTTATTAGAGGGAAAAGAAAGCCATTAAGCAAAAAAATAAATTTTATTAAGTCACAAATATTTAAAGATAACTACGGAGAGGCATTAGTTTTAGCATTGGCCGTCTATGAAAGTAATTCAACATCAATTATTTTAGATCAGAATCAGATGTATTCAATAGCTGAGGAATATGCAAATGGCGGTTTAGAGTTATTAGTAGAGCTAGTAGTCTCTGGGTCAGACTCAATTGCTCAAGAAATAGAAGAAAAATGGAAAATATATATATCCGACACCATTCAATTAATTGAGAATGAATTACGCCAAGAAACATAATTTTTTAAATTCGTGTGTTTTTAAACATGGATAAAATTAATGAACTTTTTTTAGATGTTAATCCCAATTTACGATGGTATCAAAGGGAGGCTTTAAATGCCTGGATTGAGAATTCTTATCAAGGTATACTTGTCATGGCAACTGGGACAGGAAAAACCATCGTAGCCCTTTCTGCAATTCAATTAATAAAAATTATTCAGCCGGAACTTAAAATTATAATAATTACTGTTCCTAAAATCCATTTAGCAGAACAATGGTCGCAAGCTATTGAATCTATAAATAGGGTTCCAATTATCTGTCATTCTGGAAATAAAAAGTGGGATACTACCCTAAAGAATAAAATCCTTTTAATTAATAAGATTGAAACAAAAGTATTGATTATTATTGCCACTCTTGGAACATTTATTAGTAAACGATTTCAAAATTATTTAGTTCACTTTTCCGATAAATTGTCATTAATAATATGTGATGAAGCACATAATATAGGAACTATTAAAACAAGAATGTTAATTCCAGATCATTTTTGTTATAGATTAGCATTAACAGCCACTCCTGAACGGTGGTTTGATGAAGAAGGTACAAATTACATATATAGATATTTTAATAAAGTCGTTTATACCTTTTCTCTTTCACAGGCGGTTGAACAAGGATTTCTTGTACCCTATTATTATAAAATGATTCAAATTTCTTTAACAGACGAAGAATTAAACGAATATGAAGCAAAAACATTAGATTTTGTAGTTTTACAAAATAAAATTGACCAATTGAAAAATAAATCTCAAAAAGAAAATGAATCTGAAATTTTAATTTTAGAGAAAAGGTTACAACATATTGCAATTGTGAGAAAACAGATAATTATCAATGCAGAGCAAAAATATGCCATATTTTCGACGCTAATTAATGATTTTAGAAAAGAACAAGGAATTTTAATTTATTGTTCTCCCCAACAATTTAATAGAATTGGTGAAATATTGTCAAGCTCAGGATTAATTTACAGGTCTCTAAAATATAATAATCATAAAGTTAATGAGAGAAACAAAATTTTGAAATCATTTGAAAAAGGAGAACTTCCAATACTTATATCCATGAATATTTTAGATGAAGGCGTTGATTTACCGTCAATATCAACAGCAATTTTCCTAGCTAGTTCAACCAATCCAAAAGAATTTATTCAGCGAAGAGGTAGAATTCTACGTCCATCAGAAAAAAAAAAATTTGCGAAAATAATAGATTTTGTAGTTACAAATACATTTGAAAGTTGGCAATCACAACCAGATAGTAAACAATTATTTGAAGCAAATTATCCCAATGAGACAATAATGAACTCTGAGTTTAAAAGAGCTAACGAATTTATTAAAGATTGTATGAACAAATCAGATTTTTCTTCATTTTCTATACTAAAGGATTATATTAATTGAAACTTATTTTGATAATATGTAATTTGTTTCAATGCTCTTTTTCTGGAAGAAATTTTATTTTTTTAAAACAATTAAGCTTAAGGAACTGCTATATATCTATTTTCGCAACCTTTCTTAACTAATTTTCAAAAAAAAAAATTTTTTTGATAAAAGAAGAACTTGAAAAGGTTCATTCTCAATTTTTTTTTATTCTTTATTATTGATATTTTTAAATCCCATTCGACCTTTTTCCTTATCCCAAGAATTACTAGTAAGGATCCCCAATCATATTTAGATGATCGATCCTTTTATGCTACCTTTTTTCAATTTTAAGTACTTTATTTTTATTGATCTCTTTATTTTAATTTTTAAACTCATTCTCAAACATTAATTTAATATTAAGACTAAAGGCTATTTTTTCAACTTTTAAATCAATTATACAGAAAATATGATCATCTTTTAATTCATCAAGAGCTAAAATTAAGCCAAAGCATTAAAAAAATCTTTTATTTGAGTTTTAAGTCATTTGTTTTCTCAATAACATTATATTCTATTTCATTTATGTAATTAATTCTTGGATTCTTTTCTTGAATTCTATTTGATCAAATTTTTCTCCTACTTCTAGTAGTAAAGGCGGATTAAATACTTGATCTATTCTTCGAACATTTAGTAACTCTAATAGATTTTTATCATGAGTCACAAGTGTGTTTACTTGTTCTTGTTCCATTGTTGCTAATATTAATGCATCTCTTCCTCCTATTCCTTTATTTCTATTTTTTTCTACTATTTTTAACGCCACTTCCATCAATGTTAACGTTATTTCTTTTATTTCCATATTTTCTAAGTGAAAAGTACTTGTTATTATTTCATAAGCTTTTTCTGCATTTATTTGTTCATTTCTAAAGAAACTATGGGCTATCTCTAATGGAATTATTGTATTTATTAGTATTTTTTCTTTAGAAAGAACTCCATTTTCATTGTCACCATCAAGAAAATTAATGACATTTGTACTTTCTTTAGCATTAGAATCTAAATAATAAATCCAGATTTGTGAATCAATACTTATCATTCTAATCCCCAAACAATTTTTCGAAAGTTATTGTTTTTTTAGTCATTGTTTTTAATTCCACTCGAAATTTTGAGGCTTGTTCCTGTAATTGTTTTGCTGATAGTTTAGGTTGTATAGTTATTGAATTGCTTGTTACATTCATAAAGAGTTTTTCTCCTGGTTTTAGGTTTAATTGTTTTCTTATGTCTGTCGGGATCGTTATCCTTCCTTTATAGTCTAATTGTACTTCAATTGTCATTTGACCACCCGTGGGCTTTGTGGGTCTTACCAATAATAAAGGTTCGTGATAATCAAATTATTCTTCAATAGTAAAATGGACTAGATTTTTGATCTTCAGGTATTATTAATTTTTTCTTTTCCTTTTCTTTTAAATTTTCAGTAATATCTGGCTAAATTTTTCCATGTCCTCTAAATTTTTTAACCTTGTCATTATTTTTAAGTGCTTTTCATAAGATCTCAAGCAATAAGTTTCTGACAAAATAACTGGTCCATCAGAAGAGCAAATTTATAGCACTCAGGACAGGCCAGTATATTGTATTAGGGTATCAATTACTTTCACAAGATTTTGACGAATTCTATGAAATTCCTGATGCGTATTGTTTGGATAAGGAATATGATGCTATAATTAATAAGAAATAAGGCATGAGTTAGATACTCAATTCTTAATCCAATCACTCGATAGTGAAAAAATCGATGAGAATTATAAATTATTTGCTAAAATTTATTATGGAATTGTCAACGAATCTTCTTAATTCAACAAAAAAATACAAAAACAACAAATCAGATAAATTTAGGATATGAATTGAATGTAAAAAGCAAATCAGAGGAAGCAAAAACGATTAGAATAGAAGACTTGATACCTTTATTCAAAAAATGACGCTTCATTAATTAATATGAAAGCAATCATTAAAAAAACTGTCGAAAAATATGGTATTGTCAGATTAAATATCAAGAGTGAGAAAAATAACTATTTATTCAGTTCTAATTCTAATTTCGTTATCGTTTCTTCGATACTATTTTCCCAAGTTTCTAAAAATTTCCACCCACCTATTGCTACTTGAGACTTAAATCCTTTCACTTGACCCGTTAATGATTTCATTTCTTCTAAGTGATTTAAAGCACTTGATACTATTTCGGGCTTTCTAATTCCTTCTGATCTGGCTATTGTCTCTAATTTCTCACTTGCAATTGAAAATTTTTCAGAATTATTCAATTTAGTTAAATTTATTAGATCATATACATCTTTTATTCTTTCTCTTCCAAAATCCTTTACTTGAGTTAACGTTAATATTTTATCGCTAATTAGGTCCCCAAGACTTGCTATTGGTGTTAAAATTGATTATTTCGTTCTTATAAACTGATGGAAATAAATTCAGTGCGTTGATGCTGAAATATCTTCATTTTAAATAATATTTTTTTTCTATTACGAATATGAGTCTGAACCTGGTTAGAGATGGTGATTTTAATTCCTTGATAGAATTTTTTCTAATTTGTTAAAGCCAGCTTTCCAACCTTGTACCGCCTCTGCATGATATTCAGGAGGTACTCCTGTAACTTCAACGGTTGTTTTAGTTTTTCCTTCTAGTTTTTCAAAAAGAACCCTTATTAAAAAAGATTTATCTGGAGATCCAGAAACTATTTCTTTATATAGATCCAATTTATGGAATATTCCTTCTTGGGTATTTACATCACCGTTTGATTGTGGCATATCAAATTTCATTCTTCCTCCTACACGGACATCATATTCATAAATTATTAGATCTATCCCTGGTGCTGGATTAAACCATTTTGCAAATTGTTTTGGATCTGTCCATGCTTCCCAGAGCTCCTCCGGTGATGCGTCGAATATATGCAAGAGTATTATTTTTTTATTTGGCAAATTTTTTTTCCTTTTTAATTTTCAAGTGCTCATCGAGTTTTTTAAAGCGTGCGGTCCAGAGTACCCGATACTGCTCTAGCCATTTATCCAGTTCTTGAAAAGGTTCTAATTGTAGAGAGTAGATATGTTTTTGTGCGTCTTTCTGAGAAGACACCAAACCACTTTTCGATAAAATAGCTAGATGCCGTGATACTCCTGATTGTTTTATTTTGACTCGTTTGACTAGGTCCATTACTGTTTGATCTTGTTCGCATAAAGCATCAAGGATCTGACGGCGGGTGGGATCTGCTAATACAGAAAATATATCTTGTTTTACCTCTTTAATTAAACTCATAGATTAGAACTCTACTATTCTTTTAATTTAGTAATAAATTAAATTTATTTTGATTTATTTTTTTTGGGCTTATAGACTAAGACCACGATACCGCAAGTAAAAACTTCAGCTTTTACCAAAGTCAAGAATTGTAATTCAGTTACTTCTTTAAATATAGACGTTCCTTTACCTAGTACGACCGGGTTTACAAATAGATGTAATTCATCTATTAATTCATCTTTGATCAAGGAAGAAACAAATGACGTTCCTCCATAAACGATTATATCTTTTCCTGCACCATTCTTTAATTTTTTAATTTCTTCCTTCAAATCACCGGTTGCAATTGTGGTATTGTCCCATTTTGACTTCTCTAATGTTTTTGTAAATACTATTTTTGGTGTATCAACCATTTTTTTGGCAAATTGATAATTAGGATTTTTTTCATCTTTTACCAGCTCGGACCAAGCTGATACAAAACCATCAGTCATTTTTCTGCCTAAAAGAATGGTTCCACATGAATCAGTAAGAGTGTTAACGTAATCCATGAGATCTTTTGACCATTTTGTTGCAAAATGCCATTCTAAATTTCCATTGCTATCTCCATTGTATCCATCGACAGTTAATTGGACCTGCAGTTTTAATTTTTTCATAATTATTACCTTTTTTAGTCGTTTTATTTTTCTTTTTAGGTTGAATTATTATATATAGTATTGTGTATATAACTCTTTCCGTATATACATTATTATGTATGTCAGAACTTCTTAAATAAAAAAACTCAAATACACTGATATTTGGAAAAATTATTAAAACTGACAACTGAATAAAAAAAAGTGGACTTTATTTAGGTGTATGCATGACATGCCTAAATATTCATGATTTGAGTGAAAAATTATTATACTGATAGGAATATAATTACCAACAAAGACAATACTAACCCTAACAATTGTATTTTTGTTATTTTTTCCTTCAAAACTAAGAATGCTAATAGTACAGTTACAACTGGACCCATTGAAAATAATATAGACGCAATATCTATTCTTCCATATAAAGCTGAGAGAACGAAAAATATTGTGCTCATGGCATCTAATATTCCTGCCATAGCAATTATTATAATTGATTTCCATGAGATTTTCTTAAATTTTCTATCAATGACTAGTATTGGTAAAACTATTGCCAAGGTGACGATTCGTGATACCATCAAAGGTAAAAAATAACTTGATCTGGTACTTGCTTGGTCTAGTAAAATTAAAAATATTCCAAAAGCTACGCCAGCAATAATTCCAAATTGCACATTCTTATACATGTATATTTGCGTCTTTTTTGCATCTGCAACTAACCAAATAGCTGGTAATGAAAAGATAATAGCTACTGATTGTAATTCTGTGTAATATGGAGATATTATGAAATTATATAATATTGGAATAATTGGGGTTACAATAGCTGTTATTGGTGCTACAATTGACATATTACCATTAGCTAAACTGTAATAGAAGGTTACTAGAGCAATGCTAATAAATACTCCTCCTTCTATTGAGATGATGATTTGTACAGTGGTTATAGTTTCAGAAAATATTGTTGCAGCAATAATAAGTAAAATAACCTCAGAAAATTGTGAGATACATAATACCATAAATAAATTTTGTTTTTTTGTAGCAACCCCTCCAGTGAAATCTGCTGTTCCGCAGATAATGCCAGCAAGGACTCCGAAAAATATAGTTACAAAAATATTCATTCAAAATTACCAATATTTAATGATAATTATCTACAAATAAATAAATAAATGGATCTTTCTTTCTTAAAAAGAAAAAAAATTAAAATTTTAATTTGATATTTTTTAAATCATGCAATATTACTAATAAAGTAAGTTTACATATTCATTATGCGAACTCAGATGAAATTAGAGTATTTTTTATGATAGCTATTATTCATCAAGGTCACATGGGCATGGGCACCATGGGCAACAGCAAGCGCATTCGCAATCTGCCATTTTAAATCACCTCACAAATGATAACTTTACGAAAGTATTTATACTTACCAAAGGATAGTAAGAAAGCAAGTATCCAATAAGAAAGTAATCAAGTATGAGCCAAACACATATGTGTTATTGTCCAACAGGTGGTATAATTGATATTATATCCAGGAAATGGACTTTGTGTGTTATTAATGCACTGAGTAATCATGGAAAACTGCGTTTTACTGAATTAATCGGGGAGTTAAGAATTATTAGTCCCAAAACATTAACTAAAACATTAAAAGAACTTGAAAAGTTAGAGTTGGTGACCAGAGAAACCTTTAATTCCATCCCTCCTAAAGTTGAATATGCATTGAGTCCGAAAGGTATTGAATTGCGTGAAGTTATTTATCCTTTCCTATCATGGATAGCACTGCAAACCCCGACTAAAGACCTTTCGTGTTGTACATGTTCTTGTATTTCGTGCAGTAAAACCTTTCAATAAGTTGATACCTATCGTTTTTAATTTTTCAAATTTTCAATGCATGGCATTTTCATAGTTTTTTGCGTTTTTCTTGGTATATTTTATTCTTCTTGACTTGTATAGTTTATGCATCATACTTGATTCCGCTTTTAATTTTAATCTTATAGATCTTTTTGTTCTTGTCTTTACGTAATTGTTAATGAATACTAAGAGAATTAGTACGATCAAACCTCCGAGTAGTATTCCATTTAATTCTAGTATAGTATTCAAGGAAGACGATATATCTTTAGTTTGAAACATTACAGCATTTGTTATTATGAATATGAGAACAAAAACTATCAATATGAGTTTATAATAAAGTGAACCAGCTTTTTCTGGTCTCACTGTTATTTCCATGTTACTCATACATTTAGGACAGACGATTTTTCTTATATAGCTTTGTTTTTCATATTCAGGAAGCTCCAGTGGGAATATATTTATCGATCTTACTCTCGCTCTTTTCATCGTTGGTTTGAATCTATTTTTTTTTGCCACACATGCTATCCTACAATCAAGAAGATTTTTTGGCTTCCCAGTTGGTTTATTTCTTCTTTTCTGTTCGTTTTCTGATTTATCTATGGTTGCCATTTTTTTTTCACAGCGTGATAGCTAGGTTCTACAAAATTCCATTTAAATATTTTTCTTTGTTTTTATGTCACAGCGTTTTTGTTTAAGACCTGGAAGTTTTCTTTTTAGAAATTACAATCATAGGAATTGAGTTTCTTGGTTTTTTCGATTTTTAGTACTCTTTAATTCTTAATGTTATTTTTTACTCATTATCTCGTCAAATGCAGCTATTAAATTATCTATTTGATCGTCTTCTAAGGTATTTATGAAATCTACTAGCTTTTTTATCATTGTTCCTTCTGTTATTGTAAATTTTCCACCAATTGCATTCAGTATTTTCACAATGTCCTTTGGATTCAACGCATCAAATAGTTCAAAAAAGTCAATATCAATGTCTTTTATTTCCTCGTCATCAGAATTCATAAGTTTTTATTCCTAATGTCAATTTCCTATTTATTTTATTTTATTGTTAAAATTTCCATTATCAGTATGGTCGATTATCTAATTAGCAGTAATTAATTTGCCAATTTATTGAATGATTAAAAATCATTTTGAATGTTCAGGTTTTCCTTTTGGGACAATTCTTTTCTTAATCAGAAATTAAATGCGGTTAGCTTTTTCAGAAATTTTTCCGGATGCATGAATTAATAATACTATTGCAGGAATAGCTGGAAGAATGAGAATTATCCATATTATCAGAGGATCTTTAAAATATTCTAGTATTAAGCCACCAATAAAGGTTGAGAACATCCATCCTGCACTCATAAAAGACTGAAACGCTCCATTATAATTACCTATGTCTGATCGCGGTGCAAGATTTGATGGAAGTGTTGCTAATGGTATAGAAAGTAAATTTTCTCCGATTGTTGCCACTATTGTTGTTAATAAAAACATCCATAAAGGAATAAGCATATATTTACCAGAAATTCCTATAGCAACGAATGCAACGCAATAACATAACAATCCTGCTATTCCAATTGTTGTATGATGCTGATTTATAACTGAATTAGTAATATAGGTTTGACCGAATACCACGACAATTGCATTAATTGCAACCGCAAAACCTATTATTGAATAAGCTAATTCAAGTTTAGTATTACCAAATAATTGAAATGTCACGCCCCATTGTCCCCCTACAAGAGAAGCCAGTGCAAATCCAATAGTTATTTCTAGGAAGACCATATCAGATGTCATGGATTGTAAGCTATGTTTAATTGAACTAGCTCCCTTAGATAGATTTGCAGAAACTGGATTTGATGAACTATCAACTATATTATTTGGTTTGGATATGAGATTCTCTCCTTTAAGAATCCTATCATACGGGGAGAGTGGTAATGAAAAAACAACTATGATTGTCGATAATCCAATTAAAAACGAACATAACAAAGTTACAACCGGGAAGCCTATTATACCAACGAGAATCCCTCCTGATCCTACTCCAACCGCAGCTCCTACATTATATCCTACTCGTATATAGGTGAATCCTTTAGTTCGTTCTGAGCCCTCTGTGATATCTGCAACATACGCTGAATTAGGCGGTCCACCAAAAAAGTCAAAAAACAAGCTTATTAATGCAGCAATTGAAACAAACATTAGAGATTTGATTTCCATACTATAAGCTAATAAAAAAAATCCAATAAATTCGCCAACTAAACAAAGCAATAACAATCGTTTACGACCAAGCCGATCAGATATTAAACCAGCGACAGGAGACAAAACAACCCCCGGAAGACCCAATAAAAAAATAAGAGTCCCAACCTGGGCATAGGATAGTTTTAGGATGTTTAGCAAATATAAGGATAAAAAAGATGAGATCATTAATAGTCCGAACCCCCTTAATCCAGATATTATACCAAGGAGTTTTATTTCCCTTTTTACTGTGACTTCAGGCTTCGATACATGCAATAAAAGTACAATCCTTTAATTATCTTTATATTAAGTATTTTTTGAATTTTAATTTGTTTATCTATTTTCAGGATCTTTTGAGTCAATTATTTCTTTTATTTCAATTTAGTTTAAAAAATAACCATTTTGATATAATTTTTGAACAAACAAGAAATTGTAGATTTTTTTTTTTTAAAACAAGTGCTTCAGTGCTTTATTATTTAGCTTTTCGAGGCATTTCAACGAGAAAAATTGAGTTTTTGTTACTTTAAAAAGGAATTTTTCGTTGTACATCCTGAAGAAAGAATTTTTTTATTCCTTCAATCGGATAAATAAAAATTTATAGGAAGGAAGGAAGTACCCTATTAGATTTTAAAAAATATTTTCATTTACTTTTCACTACTTTTCAGTATCATCAAGGTCTTTTTCGGATTGACTTTCAATTTCTTAGCTCTATTCAGTCTCGGTTTACTTATTGTTTATTTTTCTTTATTATTCTATCAACTTAAGCACCATTACAGGAATAAATATTATATTATAGTAACTTTTGCTCAAATGGGTTTTTTTTATTTATTTTTATCATTTATTATCCTTTATTCGCTTCCTAAAAACTTGCATTTTTTTATCCTTTCATCGTCTATTTTTTTACTTATCGTAATCCGATTAAGTCTTATTAGTGGTGTCTGTGGAATCTTTTTATGGCTTGTTCTAATGGAACTTTTGGAATTTGAATCGACGCTCATTATTACCAATGTTTTTTTCAAGCGCTTTTTGTACTTACTTTTGGGTTTAGATATTGGCTATATTATAATTGATACTTCCTTTGCTTGGAATATTGATCATTATAGTATAGTATTTACAGATGTTAATGTCCAAAATTTAATCGTAGGAACATTTAGCCTTTTTATTATTGAATTAGTAATTTTTTTTGTTCAAAGAATTAAGCTATTCAAAAGTTTAGATCTTTATCCCGTAAACAACCAACCTTTCCAACAGAAATTTATTGAATTTTACATTATTCCTTTGATTGTAGCTTTTATTACTGGCTTGTTGTACATTTTTAATGATATAGGGAATTCAAATTTTGGATGGCTT
>DAHXPE010000072.1 GCA_027364495.1 Candidatus Heimdallarchaeota archaeon
AAATCTAAAATTAATGATTTATACGCACGTATACCCAAAGAACCATTTTTATTCCATTTTCCTTTTATATCTGAATTAGAATTTATTATGTAAATTTTGTCAGTTTTTATAGTAATTTCTGTAGTTTTATACCAATAATTAGCTAAATCTAATTTTATTTTTTCATTAGATCTGCCATCCTTTGGTTTTTTTGTATAAGTTAAGTCAAAATATACTATAATGGTATCAACTAAATCATGTAAACTTGAACAATAATAAAGAGCCTGTTCCGAAGTTGATGCATTTATTCTAAATCCTACACCTACCTTTGTCCCATCTGCGTAGAAACACCCAAAATAATGGATAAATTCTCTAATAATATACTTTGTTTTTAAGTGAATTGGTTTTTTGTTTCCTAAGAAAATTATGATTTCATCATTGTCTATCTTCCCAATTATCGAATCTGAAAATAATTCTAGTGTCTCTATAACTTCTAAATCATTTTTGTTATTTATGACATCTAATTTTGGAATCTTTTTTATAATTTTCAGATTCAATATAGTTCCTTTATAATTTTTCAACATTGAAACACTAAAATAATACTCATCTAAACGCGATTGGTCCTTTGTTCTATTTATCATGCGTACTTTTACATAATCTTCAACAATTTTTTCAGCAATTTTAATTTGAATTAGAAAAATATCATTATTTTCAATTCGATATTTTTTAACTATTGCATTAGGTAAACGGATTTTTGAATCATTTGACAATTTACAAGAAAAGAATTGAGAATCTTTAATAATGACTTTCACTACTCTTTCTATAAGTTTATGTTCATTACAGATAGATTTTTTTATATAGAATCCCCAACTTAATTTTATTTTAGACAATTTCAAATTTTGATCCAAAATTTTCTCTGTACCTAAAATTACTCTGATTTGATAAGTTTCATTTAAGTTGTATTTTGTTCGTACCTTAAATGGTAAAGTAACCCACCCTGTTCCAGTAGAATTTCCTTTAACAACAGTTGCGATCCATTCGAAATTATTTAATGTCTGTTCAAATTGTGGTAAATCCTTTTTTGGGTCTTCAAGATATTTCATAATTAAAGCTGAAAGGTATTTAATTAAAGTATTTAGCAGACCCCTTTAAAAATAACTTTTTATTTATTAAATTAAGAAAAATTTTTCTCAATAATACAAGTATATTGTAAATAACCATTTTAAACTGAATTCAGATGCCATCTTCTCCAGATCAAATATTATTACATTGCTTAAAAGTTCCTGTTAAACAAACCCAAAGTGTTAAACAAGAACTACTTAGAAAAAACATTTTTATTAAAGATGTTTGTCTCCTCAAGGAACCAGGCTTTATTTTTCTTCCCATTGTTTACTCTTCTGAAATACAATTTGAATGGCCAGTTGAAAAACGTCTTTTCACCAAATTACAGCGTCCTACAGATTACCATAGTTCCCTACAGAAGATTTTACCATCTGATCTTCATAAATTCATACCAACTAGTTTTGATCGTGTAGGTGATCTAATTCTTCTTAAATTGGAACCAGAACTTTATGATTGGAGAACTAAAATTGGTTCAGAATTAATTAAACAGTTTTCTATTAAATCCGTGTTTAATAAGCTTGGTGATGTTGAAACAGAGTTTAGAACAATCCCTTGGGAATGTATTGCTGGGGAAGATAACCCTACTACTATTCATCGAATGTATAGTCTAAGATTTCGCGTAGATATCACTGCTGTTTATTTCAACACTCGACTCAGTAATGAATATCTCCGCATTGCATCCCAATGCTCTGATGAAGAAATTATTATTGATATGTTTGCTGGAATAGGGCCTTTTGCATTACTATGTGCCTCTTTAAAAAAAGTTACAGTTTATGCTCTTGATATCAATCCTTTTGCTATTGAACTATTAAACCAAAATATTTCCTTAAACCAGAGACATCTCCTTGGTACGATTCATACAGCATGTGGTGACAGCAAACTACTTATTCAATCCCTTCCCCAAGCAACCAAAATTATTATGAATCTCCCAGGTTTTGCGATTGATTTTTTACCTGAAGCACTACACCACTTAGCTGTCAGTGGAACTATTTTTCTTCACCAATTCATTCATTTATCTAGGGAAGAGAAAAAAACTGAATTATATGCTCAAACAAATTTTATAAAAGCTAAGATTTCACTAATCGATCCTGATTCGAAAGAAAAAAGTTATACTTACAAAATCAGTGGTATTAAACTCCGGGATGTCTCTCCTAGTAAAACTCATATCGTGTGGGACATCACCAAAAAATCCAAGTAAATTTTTTTTTGTCGACCAAAGAAATATCTGCACATATTATCTTGATTTTTCTATCGGGATGTGATACTCTACTAAATGATTTTGTCTTTGAAAAAATTGCTCTTTAATGTTTAAAATTTATAATATGGACGGTTTGCAATATTTTTTGCTCAATATGTGGAGATAGCCTTAACACTTCTGAGGCATTGATATGTAGGAACTGTGGATTGCTTTATTGTCAGTTCTGCAAGGATAAATTATTTAATTCCACATCACATGATCCATCTACAACTGAGAATGGTCAAAATCTTCCTTCTTCTAGTAAATGTTCTGGTTGTGATATCCAATCACTTGATGAACTTCGTGGCTACTTAATTCAGGATTTTCTAAATTATAAATATAAGATTCAAGTAATTGCTAATGAACCGGTGGAGCACTTTCAGACGTTATTAGCTTTAAGAGAGAAACTAATTGTAATCGGTAAAAAGTTCATTTTACTACCTGAGGACTTTGCTTTTCAAAAGGATCCCCTTTCGACATTTTCAATGGCTGAACAATTTGCTTTAGAACATTTACAAGATATTCGACATAATATTCGTGAATAGTAGTAGGGTTATCTTCCCCAGCAATACATTCCCAAGGGATTGTTCTAAACTCTGTTTCAACAT
>DAHXPE010000437.1 GCA_027364495.1 Candidatus Heimdallarchaeota archaeon
AATTTAGTTACTTTAATTTAGTTACTTTAATTTAGTTACTTTTATTTGAGATAAACAAATGTCCATCAGAAAATATACCAAGAATGCAATTGGTTTTTGAAGAATTTTAATCTTTTTGAAGATTATTTTTAATTTATGTGGGTCTTATATTATTTTTTTCTTAGAAATCTTTCTTGAAATCTTCATAAGTCTAATTTTATCTTCCAATTCTCTTTGATTTAATGTAAAACGAATTAATTTAATGCTTTCTTTTAGTTCTGGAATGATATCAGTTTCCAACATGGTTAATTGTCTTCTTGTCTTTTTGATTTTTTTAAGTAATCTCTGAAAAGTAATCATTTGATCAACATACTTTAATATTTCGTTATAATAAGCTTCAAAAGCTTCTATGGTACTATCCAAAGAAAGTGAATTTGTAATTGGTATTGCCAAATTTCGTTCTTGTTTACGCACTTTAACTAAATCTATTTTTGGAATTGTTAAACCACCTGTCCGTTCTTTTATGACATTTACCAAAGAAATTTCTGGCTGTATCTTTACTATTTGCTCAATGTAGTTAGATTCCTTACTTAAAGCTCCTGCCAAAGCAACCATTGAAATTTTGTCTTTAGCCATAAGTTTTTTGCCAGGAAGTTGTAATATCAAAGGATATTTTTCGGATAGCACTTAGTAAAAAAGCTAACTGTTTTTCTAATAAACTTTTACCAAATATTGCTTGTCGTAATAGCTGTCTTTGATTTAATAATTCTAACCTTGAAAAAATAACCATATTTTATTCCCAATTATTCTATTATTTCTGGATAGCCAAATTCAGTCCATTTTGTAGGCTTATAAAAGTGATTAAGGATCTTTTCTGGTATTTTCACTAGAAGATTTCTTGGGAATAAACAAATTAATTTCCATCCTAGATCCAACGTCTCTACAATATCCAAAGGTTTTCGACAATCTACAAAATTTTTTTCGAAGATATCAGCAAAACGTAGATACAATAGTTCAGATTTAGTGAGGCTTTCTTCACCTGTTATAGCAATTATTTGTTTTAATTTTCTTCCTTCAGCATAGGAACTATATAATTGGTTATATAAATACTTATGATCGAAACGAGTATGTCCTTCACCAATCCCGGATTGCATAAGTCTTGATAAAGAGGGTAAAACATCAATTGGTGGATTAATGCCTTTATAATAGAGATTTTGTGATAAAACTAGTTGACCTTCTGTAATATAGCCAGTAAGATCAGGAACTGGATGAGTTATGTCATCATTTGGGAGCGTTATTATAGGGATCTGGGTGATTGAACCTAAATAACCCTTAATTCTACCAGTTCTTTCAAAGATTGTTGCTAGGTCAGTATACAAATAACCCGGATAACCCCTTCTGCCAGGTATTTCTTCACGAGCGTTTGCAATTTCACGTAAAGCATCTGCATAATTTAACATATCAGTTAAGATAACCAGTACATCTTTGTTTTTCTTAAAAGCTAAATATTCTGCCACAGAAAGAGCACATCTTGGTGTCAGAATGGTTTCAACAGTTGGATCATCAACATAATTAAGAAAAAATAATATATTACTTGAAGAGGTTGTTTCACCTAGTCTTTCTTTAAAAAATTCTCCTTCATTTTTTGTAATACCCATTCCAGCAAAAACCACAACCAAATTTTCATTTGCGAGCGAAGAAACATGCTGTGCAATTAAAGAAGCTAATGAATTTCCAGGTAAACCACTTCCTGTGAAAATAGGTAGCTTTTGACCTTTTATAAGTGTATTTAGACAATCAATAGCTGGTATACCAGTTTCAATTGGAGATTGAGGAACATCCCTTGCAAAAGGATTAATTGCGGAATTTGTTACCGGTAAAACAATTTCCGGATGTATTTGAATGTGTTTATCTAATGGTTCACCGGTACCTGATAATGGTATGCCCATTAATGCATCAGAATAATTAATCCTGAATATATCCTTTTGCTGAATGACATATGTTTGGTCTGGTTCTAATGCAAAAGTACCTTCAAATACTTGGGCTACAACAATTTTATCCGAGGCGTCAATTATTTGAGCATGACGAATTTTACCATTTTCCTCCTCTAATAAAAGAAGTCCATTATAAATTGCGTT
>DAHXPE010000438.1 GCA_027364495.1 Candidatus Heimdallarchaeota archaeon
GATTTAGTTAAAAAATTACTAAGATATTTTATAACAATCTGATTCGGTTCTGTATACAATTCACTTGAGTCTGCAGCCACAATTTGAACTCCATTAGATAGTTCTAGTTTATTATGTTTCGGAATGATAATGTTCTTTTTAATTTTCTTATTTTGCATTTTCTAAATATTAGAAGTACGAATAAGCCAGAAATAAAAAAATTGGAAAAATCCAAGTTTTTTGATATTGGTTCTGGACCTAAAGTCGTAGGAACTATATAGGTACTAGGACAAATAGCTTTATAATCTAAATATGAACTACTATTTGCCAAACTCAATAAATTGCTTACATTAAGGAGACCAGCACCAAACTGATTACAATTATTTAACTGTATGGCACTGGATTGTAATAAATTACGTATAGTTTCAATAGACATATTTCTTGAAGGAAATTCTGCATCTAATAATGCAATTGCTCCTCCCACGAACGCAGCTGAAAATGAAGTACCTGACATCTCGATTGTTTTACCATTACTTCCTAAACTTTGTATATCAGTTCCTGGTACAGAAACATCAATATTTGAACCATTATTCGCATAAATGGATTTTATCCATTTATTATCAATCAAATCGACTGAAGTAACTGCAATTGTTTCTGCCCAATTTCCAGGATCTGATATTTGTTGTCTTTCGTCATTGCCAGTGACAGTTACAATAGCAATATGTCTAAGATATGCTTTAGTGAAAATCCAATGAAGTATTTTAGGATAAGAACTGAGAAATGAATTTACAAATTCGATAGAAAACTGAATTACTTTAACACTAGGAAATAATAATGCGTATTGTAAGGCATTAACAAAACTATTAAAATTAGAGTTTTCATTTTCACTGTTAAGCACTCTAATATCCATAATATTGATTGTAGATACATTTTTAGTCATTTGAGATAAAATATTCGCAATAAAAGTTCCATGAGAAGAAAAAGAAGATGACTGGAAATCCACAGGTTTATTTGTAACAAAATCGAACCCATAATAATCATCAACATATCCATTATGATCGTCATCAATTGAATTATTAGGAATTTCTTTTGAATTTGTCCAAAAGTTTGAAATAACTGAATCATTAATCCCAGAATCAATAACAGCAATAGTCAAATTGGAATTACTTGGTGGAATATGTAAATTTTTAGGATAAGAAATTATCTTTAAAACATTATTAATAGAATATCCTGAAGTTGTTAAGCTAGCAGTAGTAGAATCTGTCGAAAATGTTATTTCTGTAAAAGATTTAGAGATTACAACAGAAGTAGAACAAGATAAAAGCATTACTAATAATAAAGAAAATACTACCAAATGATGACGATAACTCATATACGTTAATATTTTCTTTTTTATTTGGAATTAAATTTTTCTAAATTCATCTTTCAAGGTTATTCCATGTCTGGTAAAGGTATAGTTATTATCGGTACTCAATTTGGTGACGAAGGAAAGGGTAAAATCGTTGATTTTTATGCCTCTAAAGCTGCAATTAGTGCTGTTGTTCGTTTTAATGGTGGCGCTAATGCTGGACATACAATTGTAGCTGATGAAATTAAATATGCTTTTCATTTGCTTCCATCAGGGCTGGCTTTTGGAAAACCGTCATTTATTGGAAATGGTGTGGTTTTAGAACTCGAACAATTGGAAAAAGAAATTCAGGAAGTAAATGAAAAAAAAAAAGAAAGATATTAGTTCCCTTTTACATATAAGTGAGCGCACAACTTTAGTTCTTCCATTTCATAAACAGCTAGACCAATTTCAAGAAACCTTAAAGAAAAAAATGTCAAAAGAGGCAGGAACTACCAAACGTGGAATTGGACCGGCTTATTCAGACAAAGCAAATAGAATTTCCATCAGGTTCATTGATCTTTTTGATGAGGATCATTTACAAGCTGCACTCAAAATAATGAATGATTATTATTCCTATTTTAATGATGAAGTTGACCTAAAATTGTCAACAGAAAAATTATTCACAGAATTACAAAGATTTAGGAATTTATTTTCAAATATGTCGACAGATGTTGGTTATGAAGTAGAAAAACTTCTTTTACAGGGTAAAAATGTCATGTTTGAAGGAGCCCAATCAACATTACTTGATATAGATCATGGTATTTATCCTTTTAATACCTCATCCGTAACGGTTGCTAGTGGAGCATCTTCTGGATCTGGTGTTGGAATGCAGTATCTGATTGAAAGAATTGGAGTTGTTAAGGCTTTTACAAGCAGGGTAGGAGCTGGTCCTGTTATGGGCGAGTTAGATTATACCAAAGATCCTGGTAAGTTAATTCAAACTGAAGGGTATGAATTCGGAACGACAACCGGTAGACCAAGAAGAATCGCTTGGTTAGATCTTGTAGCTTTAAGATATGCTATAAGAATAAATGGATTGACTGGACTAGCTATTACCAAAGTCGATATTTTAGGTATACTCCCAGAATTTAAAGTAATAATAGCTTACAAAGATCCTGAATCTGGTAAAACAATTGAATCACAATTTCCAGCTCAGCTTTCGAAATTTGAAATTTATCAACCGATTTTCAAGACCTTTAAAGGTTGGGGTAAAAAAACTGATGATGAATGGAAAAAATTTATAGAAAAAGGTTATGAAAGTTTTCCAAAAGAGTTACGTGAATTCGTTGAATTTATTGAAAAAGAAACGAAAACACCTGCTTATGTTATAGGTTTAGGACGTTCACGAGAATTAGCATTAGAAAAAATCAAAATTATTTGAAAAAGAATTTTTTATTTTGTGAACGTTCTAACTTCAATTAAATAATTAATTTTTTTCAGCAATCTATCTGCTATCCCCAGCAATGAATCAAGGGCTTTTTTTCTTTCAGGCGAGAAATTTTGAACTAAATCTTGTATCGAAGTTAAGGTTGATACTTGAAAACTAGTAGCTCGTTTGACTAAACTTGGACCAAATCGTCCTTCTGAACACCACCAGAGTTGGCATGATTGTTGAGATTTATAGAAATTTATAGGTCGATCTTTTGGTTCAATGAATTGCATTGATTGTTCTAAAATATCCATTAAGGTGAGAATAAGTTGATGAAGCACATTGGTTGGATTATCCCATAAGGGAAAAGGGATTCCACGTGTTATATCGTTTGGTTCTGTACTCCAAGAACTTGGTTTAAGATCTTCAAGAGCTATTTCAATTACTTTATCTTGTTGAATCATGGTGTCAAGATATTCGTAAACAGGTACGGATGTTATTTTATTTAAAATTTTAGATAAGAAGGTCTCGTAACCAAAATGGTGCTCTCCGAAAGTTTCGAAGTCCATCCCCACTACAGGAACGTAATCAAATCTACTGAAGGCACTTTCAACTGCTTCAACAGTAGAAAAGGATCTAAACGCAATATCATTGGATAAAAATCGGTTACGTCTTATAACAAAGAATTTTCTTCCTTTTGAAATAAAATAGGGTATTTTATCAAATGATAAAGAGCCAAAGGTCGGATCTGAAGCCAAGGTATACCGATAGCCTTCATATTTTGAAACTATTTTCGCTACATTAT
>DAHXPE010000440.1 GCA_027364495.1 Candidatus Heimdallarchaeota archaeon
TCTTTTATTTCAACTTGTTCTGGTTCTTTTATTTCTACTTTTCCAGGAATGCTAACCGAAGAAGATGCAAGTGATGCTTTCTTTTCGGTTTCAATAGATTGATTTAGCTCAGATACAAAATCATCTATTTCTGATTGTAATTCATTCGAATAATCAGTAATTTTATTTTCATTACTAGAAATTGTTTCAATTTTTTGACCAGAATTATTTGCAAAATCGGTCTCTTCATGTATTGAATTTTCATTATCATTCTTTTTTGCTTTTCTCTTAAAATCCATGTGTAATCATCGTTAAACTGTTAAATTAAATAAATATACAATTATAAAGACTATAATTTAACTATTAGAACCCTCCATTATGTTCCCTAGACTGACGTGATTGAAAGTAATAAAAGTAATTATTTTCCAAAGAAATATCAAATAATCGAAAATGAGCTTATTTGAAGTATATTAGGAAATTATAATACTATGGATGCCAATTTTGAAATTAAACACCGTGAAGGGCTCGCTAGAATTGGTGTTTTTGACACAAGACATGGAAAAGTCCAAACACCAACAATTATGCCAGTACTAGATCCTTTAAAGCCTGATCAACTTCCTATTGAAGAAATTCAATCGATGGGAGCTGAAATGTTCATAACTAATGCATATTTAACATACAAAAACGATAATGCAAAAGATAAAGCAATTAAAGAAGGAATACACGCTATGGTCAATTTTAATGGTCCTATTATGACAGATAGTGGTGCTTTCCAATTAATGGGTTATGGAAAAATAGAAATTAATAATAAAGAAGTTACAGAATTTGAAGAAAAAATAGGGGTTGATATAGGTGTTTATTTAGATGTCCCAGTTGCCATGGGATCTTATGAAGAAACAAAAGAAGCATTAGAAGTGACACTGAAGCGAGCCCAAGAGCATATTGAGGCTCGAAATAACGACCAAACCATGTGGGCTGGTCCAATCCAAGGTGGTAAATATCTTGATCTTATTACAAAATCAGCAACTGAAATGGCAAAATTACCCTTTGATATTCATGCCATAGGTTCAGTTGTTCCACTATTAGAAAATTATGATTATCTTAATGTCTCAAAGATGGTATTTACAGCTAAAAAGTATCTACCTTTTAACAGACCAGTTCATTTATTTGGAGCTGGTCATCCAATGGTTTTCGCTTTAGCTGTATACATGGGTATAGACCTTTTTGATTCAGCAGCTTATTGGCTATTCGCAAAAGCAGGTAGGTATATGACTGCAACTGGTACCTTTCATCTAAAGGATCTTGAATATTTTCCATGTAATTGTAAGTATTGTTTGAATAACAGTCCCAAAGAAATTCTCAAAGAGAAAGTACCTGAACAGATTTTATTTTTAGCAAGACACAATCTAGCAGTAAGTTTTGGAGAATTAAAATCCATTAAGCAAGCTATATATGAAGGTAGACTCTGGAACCTAGTGCTTCAACGATCTTCATCACATCCAAGATTAACTGAAGCAGTATATTTTTTAATTCAAGATGAGATACAAGATTATTTTGAAAAATTTACTTCAATTTCATATAAATCAAAACTATTTTCACACCCCTGGTCCTTTTCAGACCCTATTATAAAAAGGTATAAGGAAAGAGTGTTTGAAAGATTTCCCTTTACAAAAAATAACGCTGTCCTACTGGATAATTTCTCATTAAACAAAATTCCATTTAATTATCAAAAAATTTACATTCATCCACTGTTTGGATTAATACCGGAGGAATGGAAATCAATATATCCCATAGTGCAGCATGTTTCATATACCGAAGAATTTAGCGAAAAAATGACTATTTTTATCCAAAATTGGGTTAATCAAAATAAAGGAAAATTTGTGACTTTGATAAATCTGTCAAAAATCCAAATAGAGGGATTATCGACTACTATTATAAATGAAAATTCAGACGAAGCTAATAATAAAGAACAAGAAAAGATCAAAGATACTGATATAGTCAAAGCAATGCTAAAATATCAATATAATTTTAATGACAATATTTTAGGTGATTTAATAAATATCAGGGTCGAAAAATCAAAATCAGATCGAATTAAAGAATTTTACAATGATAATAATCGTTTTGCAACTATCAGAGCATCAGACAGTATGATTATACCAAGCGAACATATGGCAAGGTTTATTCATAATCACTTTAAATATCCTGAACATAGAGTGGTAGTAGATAAAGAGGTTAAAAGCTTCATAAAAGAAGGAAAAAGTGTTTTCTCTAAATTTGTCATCGAAATGGATAGTAATTTAAGGCCTGGTGATGAATGCATAATTGTAACAGAATCAGAAGATGAATTAATTGGATTTGGACAATTATTATTAACAATTAAAGAAATAAAGGATTTTCAAAGAGGTATGGTTGTCAAGACAAGAAAAGGGTTGTAGGTAAATTAGAAAAATTCAGTATATAGACTTTTGATAAAAAATAATTAAAAAATATTTAAAAGAAAAGAAGGTTAGCCAAGTCCTATAATGTCAAAGTTTTCATTTCTACCACTGATAAAAATTGTTGGCAAAACAGAAATGGTAGTGGCTAATTCTCCCGTAGTTGAGAAAATTATTGTTAATGATTCTTACATTAAATTTAAATTAAAAGAATCGTTAGCTCGACAAGAAATAACCTTACTAGATTTTAATATTAAATCTGGTATCAACGAATTACATGATGAGATTGAGGATTTACCACTTGAACTTATATTCACTACAACAATTGACTTTTTAGATGGATTTTCAAACAAATTTAATTTATCAACCATTCTTTTTGATGAAGCAAGTCCCAGTGACAATTTTGTCGAAACTTTCCTTTTTATTGGAGATCGAGTATATTTACCTTTTCAAGTGCGTAAACCTAGTACTAAAACACTTTATTCTTCCGTATTTACTCTTTTACCCATCAAAGCAAATTTAATGGCTCCTATTGAAGTTCTCAGTGATCAATATGAGGATTATATAGAGAATGCTCTTTAATAGAATCAGATATTTTTTTCTTGAGATTTGCTGAAGCTATAAGAGGTGCCATAACTCTTGAAAAAGCTCGATATCTATCCCTTACATTATCTAACTGAGCTTTTACTATTTGGCTTAAATCTTCTATTCTGTCAAGGACTTTTAATAATTCCTGACTTTTAACATATTCTTCATGTTCTTTTTCTCTTATTGGCTTTGATACATTTAGTAAAAAACTATAAAGAGCATTCTAGTCACACCCCAAATGGTTTTATCTTTA
>DAHXPE010000441.1 GCA_027364495.1 Candidatus Heimdallarchaeota archaeon
GATTTAGTGAATAATTTTTCATCCATCATCATTTTTGCTTCTTTTGAGCCAATGATTATCGGATAATATGTTTTGTTTCCAACTTTATGCTTGTAGAATTGGTTTAGATTTCCTTCACTTAATTCTAATTTTAATGAAGCAACATTGTCAATATTGTATATGTAAAATAATTTTGGTGTGTTTTCATCTTTGAATTTTACAAGCAAAGTGTTAGAATCTCCATTTAATTGATCAAACTGCTCTTTACTTAAAAAATGAAAATCATCTGCAAATGTTTTTGTGCTATCAAGAATACCTTCAACAGTTGTATCTATTCCAAAAAGATCTTTTAATTTATCTCCTGGCTTTTGAAATAATTTTTCAGCAATCATCATTCTAGCTTCGTCTGAACCAATAACCATACTATTAGATTCAGGAATATTGTTTCCATTGCTTGAATGATATTTTTCTAAGACATTGTTTTTTGCGTATGCAAATATCTTCACTGCACCTTCAGAATTATATGCTGCTTTGAGCTTAATATCTTTGAATAAAGATACATCAATTGCATTCTTGCCTTCACCCATTGCTGAAATGCCTGAAGCACCTGAAGTAAAATAGAATATGCTTCCTACAATCAAAAATAATATAGCAATTATAATTGGTTTTTTTCTTTGTTGAAAATAATCTTTTCCAATCATTGTTTTATCCCCCACGTTTTGTTAAATATGAACTTCTTGAACAAATATTGACCCTTAACAAATATAAATGAACGGAAGAATTACTCTAGAGTTTACCTGCGTAATCTTTATAAATAGTAAAATAGAAATGCGTGGTATGTCGACAATGTATATGGCACCTAGCTGGTTTTTTGGCTACGATGTTATTTTTGAATTGTTCTTTTTTATAATTTCTTTAGTGATAGCACTTTATGCATTAAAGATTTACAAAACAACTGATCAGGAATCAGCGGGTCATTTTGGTTATGGTTTCTTGATTATATCGGTAGCATACCTTTTGCAATCAATATCAAATTTTTTAGTATATTCTGAATTGAATAAACAAATCTGTCAGGTGGCAAAATTTGCATCAGTAACAACGATTGATGCAATAGGAACATACGCATATATGCTATTCATGATTTCTGGACTTGTTGTATTGTTATTTGTTAGTTTCAAAGAAGAAAAGAAACGAATGTTGTGGATATCTTGGCTAGTTTCAGTAATTGCAATTGCATTAAGCAAGAATCCAATGTATTCATTTTATCTGTTATCTTCCATATATTTAGTATTCATTGCTTGGCACTTTTTAGAGAGTTATCTCAAAAATAGAAAAGCAATAACATTATGTGTTGCATTAGCGTTCATATTTTTGTGTTTTGGATCATTTCATTTCGTGATCTCAGTGAATCATGAATTGTATTATGTTATTGGGCACATTTTAGAATTCATTGCGTATATTCTTATTCTAGTAAACTGGTTCATGGTTAGAAAATGAGCGTAAAAAGAGATAAGATTACGATAATGAACGACATATTGGAGTTCATAAGGAGTAAAGACGGTGTTGCTAAACCAACGCACATAATGTACAAAGCCAATCTCTCAAACGAAATGCTTTCAGAATATCTCAAGATTCTATTAACTAAAGAATTCATTAAAGAACACAAAGATAAAGAAGGAAAAAGAACATACAGCGTTACCGACAAAGGATTTGGATTTCTTAAAGATTACAAACAGATGAAAGGATTCTTAGATTCATATAGCTTAAATTAATTCATTGAATTACTTTAGATTTAAAAAATTCAATCATCTAAAATAAATATTCCAATCACACTTTATCAATTACATTTTTTAATTTTTGTTCAACGGACAAAGCAATGTCTTTTAGTTTATCATTTTTTACTACACTCATTGCTTGAGTTGGAAGTATTGCAGAAACAAATGTTTTTCCTTTATCCATATAAACCAATATATTGCACGGTAGGAGAAGACCGATATCTTTTTCGGATTGTAGACTTTTATACGCAAAAGAAGGATTGCATGCACCAAGTATTACATAATCATCATAATCAACATCAAGTTTCTTTTTTAATGTTGCTTTCACATCTATTTCTGTAAGCACACCAAATCCTTCTTTCTGCAACTCATCTTTTACTTTGCTAACCGCTTGAAAATAGTTTAATTTTGTTTCTTTTTTGTATCCATACATTCTATTTACCTCATTATTCAACGATAATTATTCCAGACATATTTTTGTTGTATTCATTGTGATATCTGTATATTCCTGACTTATGAAAAGTATGATTAAACTTTTGTTCAAAAGATAAGATGTTTCCTTTAAGATCATCATTAACATCTGGCGTAATACTCTGAATAGAAGTTTCTAGATTTGTCCAAATTACAGTGTCTTCTTTTTTTATCTTAAGTTTGTTCGGACTAAACGTCGAGTCGATTATTGAAATTTGATATGATTTTGATTCTCTTTTATTATTGATTTCAATGAAAACACTTACTGTTATCACTAAGATAACTATCATTATCAGAAGTATTAATATTATTTTTTTCATAGTATAATTTATTATCTTTCTAATTGTTGATGTCTTTTTTCATATCATCATATTGTTTTTTTGTTTTTTCGCCTTTCGCATATCTTTCTTTTAATATGTCTGCAGGACTTCTGTAACTATTATGATTAAAATTTCCATTTCTATTCAAGAGCCACACTATGAACCAAATTATTGCTCCCCAAAACAGTATCATTAAAATCGGACCAAATATTCCCATTCCGTACCAAGTATAATCATTATAATATCCCATCATTTTAGTTCACCTGAAGAATTAATGTAAAAAGCGCAAAAAATTACATTTTAATTAAATTATATTTTCAATTAATCAGTATTTCCCATACAAGAATCATGCATTGCATCCATTTGTTTTGCTGTTTCAGGATCAAGATTTTTTATCATTTGATCGTGTAATGCATTAATTCTATCTTTGGATTCGATGTCAATGTTTCCCATCATACCAGAATAATATTCATAATTATTCATCATATTTCTGTAATTTGCATTACCATTCATCATTCCATTATATGCGCCTTGATAGTTTCCCATCATATTCCACTTTTGTTCATTCGAATTACTGTATGCATAAGCACCTGCTGTTCCAAACAATAACACGAATATTCCGAACGTAGCAAGTCCATACTTCATATTACTATTATTTTTCATATTTCTCAACTCCATCCATCCTTTAAGCATGGATAGTTATATTTTATTTCATCAAAAACTTCTTAGTTCGCTCGTGCTGGGTAATACACCAAATTTCTCCCAGTAGATTATTCTCTTTTTTTTAATCAAAAGTTCGTGTGCATTTTTATCTTTCATATTCATTATATACCACCTCAATTATATATTTAGAATACATTAGAAAGTTTATAACCAATGTGCAGAACAACTATAGAGTTAAAATTCATAAAATTTAAAAAAGAAAATTGTAGAAAGTGATTTAAATATAAATGATTAGAACTTTCTTAGATTTGACGCAGTAAAAATATTGTACTTACTTTTGAATTCACAGAATTCTTGATAACAATAAACTTAGTTGATAATAATAGTCAAATTCTAAATAGAAATATCATTATCTAATACAAAATAATAAGAAAAATTTATATATGAATGACTGTTCATATGTTCAGTTATGATAAAAGATGATGTTTGTGAAATAATTTCAGTAGATAAAGATGCAGTTCATGAAGTCAAAAAAAAATTACATGATGAGAATGATCTTTATCAAATTTCGGAGCAATTTAAATTATTAGGAGATCAGACGAGATTAAAAATACTTTCTGCCCTATCAATAAGAGATCTTTGTGTCTGTGATTTATCTAGTATTCTTTCTATATCACAATCTGCTACGTCTCATCAATTAAGAGTTTTAAGAAATGCTAAACTTGTAAAATATGTAAAAAAAGGGAAAATAGTATATTATTCCATTTTAGATAATCACGTCAAGACAATGATTACATCAGCTCTCAAACATTCAAAGCATTAAGATGATTAACTATGAGTGAAAAAACAAAAACTTCGTGCTGTTCTATATGCAGTGAAAAGAATACTCAAAATAAAAATATTGAAATTCAAATTCAATCAGAAAGTTCTTCAGGAAAAACTTCTGCATTTCTCGAAATGTTTGTAAATAATGAATTTAAATGGTTGATAGTCGCTTTGCTTGTTGTAATTCCTTTTGAAATAATGGCTTTACTTAAACATCATGCATCTTTATGGATTGAAATTCCATTATTTTTATCAATCATTATTTTCTTTGGGCGTACTGTAATAATTGATGGTTTAAAAAATTTGATTAAATTCAGATTTTCTAGTATAAATCTATTGATGACCATTGCTATTGTGGGAGCAATTTATCTTGGAGAATTTGAAGAAGCGGCAATCATTGTGCTGCTATTTTCACTTGGAGAAAAACTTGAAGAATATGGATTTGAAAAAAGTAAGAACAGCATTGCGGGATTGATAAAAAAACAACCTAAAGTTGCTCTCTTAAAGGGTAAAAAAGAAAAACAATCTGTTGAATCCGTAAAAATTAACGATATAATTATTGTCAAACAAGGAGAACAGATTCCTCTTGACGGAGTTATTGTTAGTGGAAAATCATTCGTTGATGAAGCTGCAATAACTGGTGAACCATTGCCAAAAAACAAAACGGTAGGGGACATCGTTTTCGCTGCGACAATAAATACAAACAGTTATTTAGAGATAAGAGTCACAAAAATTGCATCCGAAACGACATATGCTAAAATTTTAGAGATGACTGAAAAGGCTTTAGAGAATAAATCTAATTCACAACAGTTCATAGAGAAGTTTGCTAAGTACTACACTCCTTCAGTTCTTGGAGGATTCGTGCTCATGTTAATAATACCAGTTCTAATATTTAATCAATCTTTTAATGTATGGTTTGAAAGAGCATTAACACTTCTCGTGATATCCTGTCCTTGTGCACTCGTTATTTCGACACCTATTGCAATATTTTCTGCTATGGGAAACGCATCAAAAAGAGGTGTGCTGATAAAAGGAGGAAAATATGTAGAGGAGCTTGGAAAAATAAAAATAATGGCATTTGACAAAACAAGAACATTAACGACAGGAGAATTACAGGTAACCGATATCATTCCTTTTAACGGATTTAGCGAAAAAGAAGTAATAGCTTGTGTAGCTGGAATGGAATCATACTCAGAACACCCACTCGCAAAAGGAGTTATAAAAAAAGCAAATTCCGAAAGTGCAAAGATTCACTTGTTCAAAAATCTTGAATTTCTGCAAGGAAAAGGAATCAAAGGAGACTGCATGGTCTGCGTTGATAAGCATCATTGCATTGGAAACCTGAAATTTGTGATGCAAGAGCATAAGATTCCAAAAGAAGTGTTACGAGATCTGAACAGATTAGAACATGAAGGAAAAACAGTTATTATCAGTTGTGATAATAAGAATGTAAAAGGATTAATTGCATTGTCGGATACTATTAAACAAGAAAGTAAAGAAGTAATTGCAACAATAAAAAAATTTGGAATCAAACCAATAATATTATCAGGAGATAGCAAGGCATCAGTCAAATATACGGCAGAACAACTTTCGATAACTGACTATGAAGCAGATTTGCTGCCTGAAGGAAAAGTTGATTTCATTACAAAACTTGCAGTTAAATATAAGAATGTGGCTATGATCGGAGATGGAGTCAATGATACGCCTGCACTCGCTAAATCATCAGTAGGAATTGCAATGGGTGCTGCTGGTTCAGATTCTGCAATTGAAACATCAGATATTGTAATACTTAATGACAATATAAAAGTTATCGGTCATATCGTTAATCTAGGAAGAAAAACTACAAATAAAATAAAATTCAATATTGTATTTGCAATAGTCGTTAAGGCACTTATTTTATGCACAGCAGTTTTAGGGTTTACAAATCTTGCACTGGCAATATTTGCTGATGCCTTGCTATCTCCTGATAATATTATTGGTTTGATTCCAAATTTTTTTATTGTTGCAATTACTTCTTTACTTTCTTGTTTA
>DAHXPE010000446.1 GCA_027364495.1 Candidatus Heimdallarchaeota archaeon
GAATAGATAAATTCAAATATAACTCTTGCACGATCGCCAGATCTCAGATTAGATGAGCCTTTAATTTTAATAATTTTAGCTTGTGAGCGGATAGTTTTCAGGTGAATCTGAGTGTTATAATTGACTCGCATCGTTGTAGGATGATGTAAAACAAAAATTTCAGCTTCAAACCGTGAAACATTTGGAATGGGCTTATAAGTTGTAAGGACCATCCCTTTGGTTATTCGTGGTTGTTTTCCTTTAAAACCTAAAGCTATAGAAATATAGTCACCGGGAAAGGCTTCATTAACTACGATACGTGAGGTCTGTATAGATTTTAATCTGACTTGTTCATATTCACCGTTTGTAGGACCTAAAAATGCAAATGAACCAGTTTGTATTTTTCCAGATTGAATGATTCCAGAAACTACTTTTCCGACTCCTGTTACGTCAAAAACTTCATCTATGAATAATAAAAATGGATCTGAAACTGAATGCATTGCAAATTGTTCTCGGTTTTGATTCCAGCGTGAATATTTCCCGCAAGGTAAAAGATTAAGGAATTGCCTTAAAAGATCTAAACCTTCTCCAGTGACACTTGAAATTTTAAAAATTGGGACAAGTTTACCACTGCTCATTTTTCTCGAAAGAACGACGACATCATCATTGTCTTTAATAAGAGCTGGAAAACTATTGAGACCTGGGCTCTTCAATAGGCTCATAAGATCCTGCAGAGACTTTTTATAGACATGTGGAGGTGCTAAGTCAGTTTTAGTCAAAAGTACAATAACAGGTATCTTAAGAGCTAAAACAGCAAGGCCAATATGCTCTTTTGACATCTTTTGAATTCCTTTATTACCATCGATTAAAACAAGGGCAAAATCTGGTTCATAACCTGATAAACCATATATTGTTGTTTTGAGATATTTTTCATGTCCAGCTAAATCAATAAATCGAATAAGTTTAGCGCTATTTTTAGCAATCTCAATTTGGTCAGGAGTGGGTTTTCTGTAATTTAAAATTTCACCTTTAGAATTAAAACCAAGAATTTTTGTCGATATAGCACTAGTTCTACCAGACTCAATTTCATGTCTATACCGAGCAACCAATATAGCATTTTTACCATCACCATCATCTAATTGGCCACTTATCAATGTTCCAATAAGCGTTGATTTACCAGAGTCAACATTGCCAATTGTTGCAATGGTGATAGTTGGTGGGAGTGTTTTACGATCGACTGGTCTTTGACGGACTAAAAATTCACCTATAAAAGTATCATTTGAGATTTCTAACTTTCTCACAAGTGAGCTATCTGCATTGCATCGGTTGGCAATTTCATGTAGAACATCTGTCGAAATATCAAATTCCTGTTTAGGAAGCCCAATTATTTCACCAGAATCAGCTATACCTAATTCGTAGAAAGATTCACCATTTCCTTCAGTTAAACGGAAATTCATTTGAGAAGTTAATTTTTCTAAACGAATTTCATCTGGTTTAGGAAATAGCTTCAGTTTATACTCGATTTTACCCTCATCATCCTCACGTTCATAAGGACTAACTGGTTCATTCGTATTTTGATTCATTATTCGTCAATCGGTAAGATTATGAATTTGTTAATTCAAGTACGAAAGTTCATGTACGTCATTTCAATTTCAACCTATTTAATTAAATTTGTGTGCGACCTATGGTGACTAATGCTAGTATATGCAAAATAAAAAAAATAGTATTTTATGAATTTTGAAAAGTGTACTAGAATTCAGTTTTTTTGAAGAAAAAATTAATAATAACTATTTTATAAAATACAAAATCAGAAAGATTATCAAAATCTTATACCAGATAAAAATGGTTTTAAATTACGAGAAGACACCTATTAATAGAGCAACGTAAGGTTTTAGAGCATGTCGAAGGAACATAAAGATTACTATAAAACTATGCAAGACTATTATAAACAACAAGAACGGTTTTATGACAAAACCACTGAAATTGAAAAGAAGAAAAAGGATATTATCAGTCAATTAAAAAAGCAAAGCGAACTATTAGAAGACATTCAAAAAATTACCTTAGAGCGAGATAAATTAAAACAAAAAACTTCTGATAAGGATAATGAAAAGGATAAAATGAATTTAACAAAAAAGGAAGAAGAATTAATAAAAAAAGATCATGATCTTAAAAAAAATGCTATTGAGGTTCAAAAAAAGGAAAATGAATTAGAAAAACTTAAACTTGAACTTGAAAAAATTAAAAATGAATCAGCAGATGCTTTAAATAAAGCGCAAAGTTTAAAGCCTGCTTCTGGTGCAGAAGAATTACAAATAGATATTAAAAATTGATTTAAAATGGTCGAAGAAGAACAAATTTCATCTTGGATTCTCAAGCCGTGTAGTGATGGTATTTCAATTGATGTCCGTCCTCCTCAGCGTTATCAACTTGAATTAACATCTCTAAAAAAATATTTACCGGACAAATTTACCTCTCAGGTCATAACCTCTACTTTGGCAATACTGTATAGTTCCGAAAAAATTAAAGTAACACTCTATCAATCAGGTCGTATGCTATTAGAAACTCGAGATATGCCTTTAGCAAAAGAAATTACAAAAAATTTATTGGATTTTTTTCATTACAATGTAGAATAAACGTATGAATTAGGAGTTATTTTGAAAAATTGATGATCCTAATTCTTTCAACATTTCTACACCTCTTAATTCAGTACTAAACATTTCAACAGTCTTTATTTCAAAATCTGAATAGAGGTCCATGAAATCTTTAATTAATGCCCATTGTTGGGTATAACGTTGCATGCAAAAAGCACAGGATTCATTTTTAGGATTAACCTGATTGATTATTATTCTATTAGAAGCAATTTTGAATTCGCGTAAAGCAGCTATAAGACGATCGGTTTCCCAGACAGACATTAAGGTAGGGATTGTTACTGGGATGAATTCTGTTTTTTCTGGATCAGTTAATATTTTTTCTGCTATTTTAACTCTGTTTTGGAGTTCCTTTAATTGTTCTTGAGGATCAATTTTATTTTTTTTATCTTTACTTGAAAATAAAGATTTAAATCCACCAAAAAGATTGTTTATTTTGTTTGGTAAGTTCATAATTTTAAATAACCAAGAATCCATAACCTCCGGCAGAGAAAGGAGACGTAATGTGTGACCAGTTGGTGCTGTATCAAATATTAATAATTCATGAGTTGGATTTTCGATAAATTCTAATACCTTAGCAAAAGCGACTGTTTCATCTGTACCTGGCGGTGTTAAGCCTGAAATATCGTCTTCTCCTAAAAATTGGTTTAGCATTTCGCTTGAACCTGATGCATCAAGAAGAGCTTTATACTCCGCCGCAGCTTTTTCTGAATCAATTTCCATTGCCCAGAGATTATCAAAGGTTTTAACTTGAACCTCTTCACTACCTATCTCTTGATCCAAAGAGTCTGAAAGTGAGTGTGCTGGATCGGTTGAAATAATAAGTGTATCGATTCCTTGTGAAGCCGCAAATATTGCTAGACTAGATGCAAGAGAAGTTTTGCCAACCCCTCCTTTGCCACCAAGAAAGATAAAGGATTTTTGAAGCAGTTTAGACATTTTAAGAACATTCAATTCTTCTTTTTTGAAAAAAAACACTAAAATTCGATACTTAAAAATTAGAGGATTTATCTAGGAAAACTAATTTTTTGTTCGTTTTGTTTTATTAAATACTGTTCGAATCAATAAAATAATTGTATAAAATAAAGCCACTACTGAAAGTATTAGTAAATTATTTAGATTAACGTCTGATTGACTTAACGTTTTTGCTTCAATGTAAATACTAACTTGGTTGGAATAACTTGTGTACATGATTGCTGAAGGACTATTCACAAGCTGATATGTAGCCACAGTTCTGCCTAATGTGAGATTTGCTACTGTTTCTGATGAAATTGTATAACTTATGATTCTCTGTTCATTAGGTTGAAATATCGCAAAAGTTAAGGGAGTAAAAAGGTTTTTCGTGATAATATTTGGATTCGTGAAAATTGGTTCGGTCAAATTTATATTGTAAATTGGATTACTTCCTACGTTTGTCAAAATAAGTTCTACAATAATGCTATCATTAACTTGAGCTATTGTTGCATTTATTCTTTTTTCGATTGTTAAAATGGAGTTTGATGTAGTGCTTAAATATGAAGCTGTTTTTTCATTACTCTTGACAGAATAAGGTACTGCATTAGCTTGAAAAGTCACTGCTGAGGTAATTGCCAATAAGAAAACTGATACATAAACAATTCTTTTAAATGAAGCTCTTTGCAAATTGCCACCTACTTCGATAAACTTAGCGTTAAACGAATAATTTGAATATAAAAGCTAATTAAGTTTATTATAATCATTTTTAAAAATGAATCCTGACCTGAAATAATCAAGATTAATTGACTAATAAAAACACGTGGCACTTTTGACTCATCTTAAAGAAATAAATTTTCTTCTTGATTTTGGAACTGCTCTTGAAGGTAGCGGTATTTATTCTAGTGCAACAAGATTAGCTAAAGGTTTGGACAATTATGGTTTTAAAGTATTCATGAATTCACGCCGACCGACAGCAATTGTTCATGCACATACTGCATTACCGATAAGTTTTATTAAAGTCAAAAGATTGGTAGCTAATAGGAAGAAAAAAGGTTTTAACGCACCTCTTATCATTTGTCATGGACATACTACAATGGAGGACTTTGTCAATTCATTCCTTTTTACAAATCAAATGAAATTTTTTTTGAAGTTTTATCTACCAAGCTATTATAGAAGTTTTGACCACGTCATTGCCGTATCTGAATATAACAAACGTATATTGATGAACTATAATATTCCAGAAAATAAAATTTCGGTTATTTCGAATGGCATTAAAATTTCTGACTCTAATATTAATGATAAGTTGAGAACTAAAACAAGAGAATTTTTAGGACTAAAAGAAAATGATAAATTGATAATATGCATTGGGATCTGTATTTATCGTAAAGGAGTTGATATTTTTATAGATATAGCTCAAAAAATGCCTCAATACAAATTTATTTGGATTGGAAAGCGTGTTCCAATGGCTCATTGGGCTTATCTTAAAGGAAAATTTAAATTAGCTAAGAAATTACCTAACTGCCAATTACCTGGTTATGTATCATATAAAACTTTGATAGGACTTCTAAATGCTGCAGACCTATTTTTATATCCAACAAGAGAAGAGAATCAAGGAATAGCATTTTTAGAAGCCACATTATTTAATAAACCTTCTGTTATTAGTTCACATCCTGTCTTCGATGAATATATTGACAATAAACACGTCCTGAAAGCCTCTTCGATTGATGAATATGTTGAGAAGATTAATTTAGTTTTAAACGATGAATCATTAGCAAAAAAACTAGTTTTTAACTCTAGAGCGTATTTAGAGGTGCATAATATAGATAAATCGGTTAAGAAAATAGCTGATTTGTATTCAGATTTATTAAAGTTAAGGGTTTCATAAATGAATGTTTCAGAAGAAATCATTTTCAGGAATGCAACTGAGGATGATGTTAAATACATAACATCTCTTGCATATGCCGAAATGAACAAATACCTTGAGAGGGCTTACAGTGGGGAATTTAATTGGGCTAAATGGGAAAGTGAGATTCGTGAAATAATTTATGATCAAAATCATAGTACCTCCTTACAATTGTCCTTTAAAGATAGCCAATTTAGTAAAGCACTAATCTTAGAAATTTCTGACCATAAAATAGGTTTTATTTGGTTTAGTTTTTATTCAACCGATATTATTTGGTTAGATTCAATTGTACTTGATCCATTATACCAAAGTAAAGGTTATGGAAAGCAAATTTTTAAGCATTTATTTCAAATATTTAAAAAAGAATTTAAATTTCTTGATCTTGGTGTTCAAGAGGACAATAAGAGAGCTATCGATTTTTATACTCAGCTGGGGTTTTATAAAATTCAAGATATTACTATGGATTATTATATAACAAATCATATGCGAATGGATCTTTAATCAAGACCAGCTACATATTTTTTAATTTTATCCAGTATTTTTCCAGTTGGCTTAAAGAGAACCAAATCAATATAACTTATTTCATTCTTTTCATTAGCAAAAAAACTAGTTTTTAACTCTAGAGCGTATTTAGAGGTGCATAATATAGATAAATCGGTTAAGAAAATAGCTG
>DAHXPE010000169.1 GCA_027364495.1 Candidatus Heimdallarchaeota archaeon
GAACCACTAAAATTCAAAACGGTATCATCATCAAAACATTGGTTATGCAAATCCGCAAATTGGGGGTTATATATTTGTAGTTGATTTACTATTTATTTTTTTAATAGCAGAAGTAGGAGGATTTTTCACAGCAGTATTTTCCACAGGTTTTTGGAATCCACGTGGACAATTTAGTGTAATAGCTGTAATTGCTAAAATAATTGCTATTCCATTTTTTTTAATATTGATTATTGTTTTACCAATATTTTTACATGGGGTATCATCTTTAGTTACCGGTGGTAGTTATTTAGGTGCAGGTTTTTCAGAATTCTCCTTTATATTTACAAATACAACTGGAGGAAAAGCAGCACAAAGCCTCAACCTTTCAAATATCAATATAGCAACCTTACGACAACATTCAACAAAAGCAGCTCAAGATTTCAATTTTGCATACGACCATCTAAGTCAATTAGGAGACAACTTAATAGTGCAAGGAATAATAAATGCAATAATTAAATCGAATCCGCAATATTCGGGGTTTAAGAATATTACAAATGCTTTAGCTTTGGTAAAGTCAATGTCGGAGATAACTTATGTTTTGCCAGAATTGTTCTTAGGATTTCAATCTTTGCAAAGTGGTTTACAAGAAACCTTACCATTCATTACCAGAGGTGATAGTTCTTTTCATCCCGATTTTAACAAAGGTCTAGGTCAGCTGTCTTATGCCTTTGATAATTTTTCTTCAGCATGGAATGAGTCCGTACAAGGTTCATATCATGGTATAAAACAAGCTCTTATAGATGCACTTCCCTTGCAAAGTATTAATTCCCTATCTAATTACATTAATATTAATGAATTTTTTGGTGCCTTGGAGAATGCAACATTAGCACTTTTAAGTATAAAACAACCGTTTACACAATTCTTAAATGGAACTTACTTGACAACTATAGCAATGGCAAATCTTGGTTTGAATAAACTAAATACTTCAAGTTTTTGGATGGCTCAAGGAATTAAACAGTTCATCAAATCAAATGATTCATTATCTAAAATTGCTACACCACCAGTAGTTGCCTTCACTATATATCCGAATGGAGATGGTGGTAAAAGCGGTAATAATCAAACTATCGAAATCCCCGTAGATGGAGTGGTAAAAATAGCTAAAGATATGAATAATCTATTAATTAGATTCGCATATGGTGGTTTATCAGGAATAGATCTTTTCCAAAGCATGGATACTATAATGACTAGTATAGGTAACATTAACTGGAATCAAACAGCTTCAGCAGCAGACACGACTTATTGGAATAATTTAAATATGAGTGTATTCAGCTTTAGATCATATTATGATTCTGGAGTAGGAAATTTAAGCATAGCTGGTCTGTTAGCTAAGGAGGATAGTAAAAAATCTTATGGCTCATTACTTGATCCCGTTTTCGTTCAGGGTCCTAATTCATTTTTTGGAACACTCGCAAATGAAGTAAATAGACTTGTGGGAAATTTCACTGATTACGGACATGTATTTGATGCATTTGTTAATACTACTTATGCATTTAGATATTTCAGCTTTGGCTCAGATTTATATTTTAGGTATATAGAAGAATATAATTCACATGGAAATAGCTCATTAGCAATTTCATTACATGACCAAACGCTATCCAATTTTACGTTGAGTGAGTCATATGCGAATGCTGGATATTCCGCATTGCAAAATACAGTTGGTATAAATCAACAGGTCAAAACGAATTGGATGAATTTTTTAGGTAGTTCGACTCAATATAACCCAAGTGCTTCCCTCTATGCGGCTGATGCCACTGGTATATTACTATTAAGTATCTATCCGCCAATTTCGAACCAAGATATTTTAAATATTATAAATAGATTAGCTTTAGGTTCTATTTTAGGAAATGGATAAAAAGGATTACAAAATCCTTAATTTTTTTTTTTTTAAAAATTATTTTTTAAAGACTTTTTTGTAATGCATTCATGTGTATAACCCCTTTAACGGCCACAGATGAATTTTGAAGGAATTGCTTTAAACCATAAGATTCCATAGCATATCTGAATTCACGACGCATGTTTTGGACCATTTTAGAAGGTCTCAAATAGAATGACTTATATGCTTGAATAACCTCCTGCTTAAGATCTTCACGAGTTATACCTGTTATATCAACAATTGGATTAAAGAGAGTGTATTTTGAATAATCACGCTCAACTATTTTCCCTTCTCTATCCATTTGATCGAAAAATGGTGTTCCTGGGTAAGGTGTTGAAATAGTGAATATAGCTAAGGAAGGATCTAAAGTCTCAACAGCCCATTTGACAGTTTTACGAACTGTTTCTATGGTTTCACCAGGAAAACCGAAAGAAAAAGAAGCCAAAGTATCCAGATTAGCTTTTCTGGTTACTCTAAAGAATTGTTCAATATCATTTACTTTTGTTCCTTTTTTAACAGAATCAAGAATCGTTTGGTCATATGATTCAACACCAGCGAAAACTAATCTACAACCTGTTTTTCGCATGGCTTTAAGCATTCTATAATCTGACCTATCAGCTCTAACAGTGGCACCCCAATAAATGTCGCGATCAATATCTTTTATTGCCTTACAGACCTCAAATACTCTTTTTCGACTGACGAAAAACAAATCATCAACAAAAGCAACAGCCTTTATACCTTCGTCTGCTAATTCAGCCATCTCAGCTGCAATGTTTTCTGGTGTTCGAGTTCGCCATTTAGCTCCATAAAAGGAAGTGACTGAGCAAAACTCACAATCATAGGGACAACCTCTGGTTGTAATCATAGTCGTTGCTTGAAAAGAACTGCCGAAAATTCTGTATTTATCCATAGGTAAGAGATGTCGAGCAGGGAAAGGAAGCTCATTAATATCTTTTATAAGAGGAGCATTTTTAGTTGAGTGTGGAAAACCAAATTCATCCATAAAGGTAATACCATCAATCTTTTTCCAATCTTTTCCCTCATCAATGGCAATCACGAAATCTCGAAACGTGTATTCAGCTTCACCACGAAAGACAATATCAACACCTGGTATTGATGCACATTCTTCTGCAAGGGGACTAGGGTGATGACCACCCCAAACTACGTATTGTACGCCTTCTTCTTTGCAAAGTTTAGTTGCAGCTACTGCATCTTTAAAATTAGGCGTTTTAACCTGAATACCAACAATATCGGGCCTAAATTTTCTTAAGACTGTTCGTAATGTTTCTAAAGTGGCACCTATTGTCCTTGAATCTAAAATTTTCACTTTTCCAGCAAATCCTGCTTGTTCAAGAACCGCTGCCATATATGCGAGACCCAATGGTGGAGCTGTAAAATTTAAAAAAGATGAAACCTGATATTTATTAGTTCCTTGTCCGGGGGGTGTAGCAAGTAAAACTTTAACCATGGTAAACACTGAAAATAAAATATAAGTACTGATTTTAATTGATCTTAGAAAATATTTTTCTAGGTGTTCCTTGTTTGAAAATTTATTTAGTGCTTAATAATAATTTAGAAATATTAAGAATTTAATAAAATTAAAATGACCTTATTTTTTGTGTTTCTTTATTGAACCAGATTAAAGGCATATAAACAAAAAAGTGAAGAAGTGATTTTACACATAGGGTCATCTGCTTTAAAGGTGTTTGGCATAAATTGATTAATGAATGCTAGCCAAATTTTAGATATAAATTTACAAAGTTCAGGACTGACATGTGCTTCTTTTGTGTAAAAAAGTAATTCATCAATACTACTTGGATCCATTTTACCAATTCCAGTAAGCGCATCATTTGCCGTTACAGAAGAATATTTTTCTTTAACTTTTGATGCGAATAATGATGCTAATTCATTCTCTAATTCTTCGGTTTTTCCAGTAGAAGTTGCTTTCTGGAATAGGGTTTGTAAAACATTATAGGATCCGATATCCTGATAAATTTGACGATATTCATCTGGAAAGTTCGTTTCAAGGAGCTTAGATGTCACTTCATATAAATCTTTAGATACATCATCCTTATTAAGACCAGACCCAACAATAGGATCTATATAAACAATTAATCGTTTGATTGCTTTATTGATTGAAGAAGTCGAAGGTCCAGTATTTTGTACTTCAGTTTCAGTCTTAGCTTCAGGAACAGCATCCATCAAACTAACAGATTCCTGTCCTGATACATTTTCAGTCACATTTTTACCAAAATCAAATGTTTCTGTACCAACACTTTCAGTAATACGAAACCCAAATTGAGTTCTAGGTGGTAGATTTTGCTGTAAAAATTCAACATGAGGAATTTTTCCTCCAAAGAAATTAGAACCAATAGATGCAATTAAGGATTTCATCATAACATTAGAAACTTGGTCAGTAGTTGGATCATCACGCCAAATACGACTCGTTCCGATAAAAATATTAAGGATTTTACGTTCAGTATCCCAATCTAAATCCACTGGACTAAAACCTAACCATTGCAAAAACTTCTGAGTTTGATCTTCCAACCTTTTTTCATCAGGTTGGAAAATTTTCATGGCTGATTGAATAATTTCATTAGTGACTTCTGGCCATTTAGTTGATAAAAAACTATATTTCTTTGCATAATCGAATAAAGCGCTCATAAGGAATGTTTTAGCCTTTATTCCTACCATTTGTTCAGCAAGACCCAAAGATTTCAACTCAGTATAATAAAGTTAATTTAGATTATTAATTGTTTAATTTTTATAATTTGTTAATCGATTTAAATTGAATCAGAAATATTTATTTATGCTAATAATTTGAAATTATTAAAATAATTTTATTTACTAATACAGTATTTTGAATAATTAAGAGTTAAAAATGAATTAAATTTATCTTATTTGTTACTACCAAATTTATTAATTTTACTGTAATTTCACAAAAAATCTTTATTTGATTGGTTGAAATGAGCAACGATATTGAAACCCGAATTTCTCAAATACAATCGATTCTTGAAGAATCTAAAAGTAGAATTTCTGAAATCGAAGGTTTATTATTAGTCACGAGAGATGGCTTACCAATTGCTTCTACATCTACTTTAGCTGAGTCAACTGATGAAGATAGAATGAGTGCAATGGCCGCTGCTGCACTAAATTTAGCTGAAAGAGTTGTAATGGAGCTCTCTAAAGGCACTTTGAAAGAAATGGTCATTAAAGGCGATAGTGGTTTGATTATTGTCATTCAAGTTGGTGAGGAAGCTGTTTTAACAGCAACAACATCCAGTGATGCAAAATTGGGTTTAATATTACTAGAATTAAAACGTTCAGCAAAAAGTGTTGTGCAAATTTTAGCTGAATAAGCCTCTTTTAGTATTTTTTAATCGTAAAAATTTTTTACTTCATTTTTTCAATAGAATAGCTCCTCCTTCCCTAGAAGTAAATTTATAATCTGAGGAAAAACAATCTAAAAAAATTGAATACGTAGTAAGTAGATTGCAATCAAAACAGTAGGGTTAAAGTGAAAACTGTTATATAAAACTAAAATCAAATTTTTGGATTTTTAAGCTGCAATCATTAAAATAGTTTCAAATTTTTTTTTATAAGAAAAACATGTTCTAAAAAAACAAAAACTATTAATTTTAAGGAAGTATATTAATGAAACTTCAAATATTATTTACCGATCTACCAAGTGACATTTTTGTCCTTAATGCTGAGACGGCAAAAAAGTTAGAATTATTGCCTTCATCATTGTTAAAAATTATTAAAAATTCTAAAAACAGATACATAATCGGGAAGGTATTAATTAGTTCCCAATTCCTTTCTAATACTAATAAAATAGGTATAAGTGGAGAATTAATGAATAGCTTTACGGAAGGAGAAGAAGTAGAAGTTATAAGTATTCAAGGTGCAGAAACAACAAGTATAATGTCTAAAATGCTACATTCCCAAACTTTAACAGAAGAAGAAATAAAAATTTTAGTTAAAGGAATAACCGAAGAA
>DAHXPE010000233.1 GCA_027364495.1 Candidatus Heimdallarchaeota archaeon
CAATCCGCAAGCGGTTTCTAGTAATGCTGGAACAGTGAATGTTCAAGTACAGTTGATTAGTGGTACGACAGGTCAGACAATTCAGACTTTGAATTCTGGTACATTGCAATGGAATCAACAAGTTACGACACCAACGATTACATTACAGTCAGTGGCAAATTAATTTTGTTTAAATTCAGCTAGATTTTTAATCAGCTTCGTTGTTTTCACTCAAATTAAAGCTTTTTATATCAAACCTCATTCCGCGATCCTCAAAGTATTTCAACAGCGTAAAAAGTTCTCTACCTTTGATTTCGGTTTTCAGATTGCAAATCCGCTGAAATCTCTGTGAATCAATGTGTATATCCTTAGCTACTTTTACCCTTGAAATTCCACGTTCTTGCAAAAACCCTGAAATCCAAGATTCTAATGCATATTGTTTAGTCATTTTCTAGTCCCCTTTTTATTATTTTGAACAACATAATCCCCTTTAATTGAAAAGGGGATTATGCCATGTTATCATTCATATTAAGTTATCTAATCATTTTAATCATTTTTTACTTTATAAAAGCTCGAAATCACAAAATTCATTATGATTTTCGTTCGCATCATCAATGTTGCCACTATACATTTTCTCCATTTCAATAAGTCCATCCTCATCAATGATTGTTCCACCAAATTCAGGCACCGAACCATATATTTCCTCTACATAGTACTTATTGCGAACTTCTCGATCATTAACTTTTAAAAGTTTATAAACTGTAATAACTGTATCTAAATCCTCTGAAACTATTCGAAAAATCCAGTTATCCTCATCAATCTCCACTTTAGCTCCTTCATCAAATTCAATATTTAGTTCTTGTAATTCGTCCATTGTACGACCACCTTTGTCATTTTTTAATATAAATTGTTCAAAAAAATAACTATTTCATTCACAGTATAATTGCGTATTAAATTAATGTCAATATATTAAATTAATATTATATTATATCTAAGTGATATACATTTAAAATACAATTTAATATAAATCTCAGCTATTTCGACTATCTAATTCATCACTTGGCTTACAAAATCAACCTGAATTTTATTTCTAGATATTTTAAGGTGTGAATTGGTCTATCATTGTATAAAATCGCTTTATGAGGCTGTCAGAAGGCTTAGAATTGATGTGATGTAAAATGGGGATGGATAAAGGGGATTAGTGAAGTTTATATATAACTGCCGTTTATTCGGCTACTGATTAATTTCACTCACTTTGACTTTAATTCGAAATAATCAACGATATTTTTACAATTTATCAGATCACTCTTCTGGTCTTTCTCTATAAACTTGTGTACTCTTAGAAATGATATCATGAGATTTGCATTGTATTTTTACAGTTAACAATTTGAGCAAGGAGGAACATTAATTGAACTATGAGGAACTTAACAAGGATGAGCTAATTAAAGAAATTAATAGATTAAATAGAGATAAAAAGTACGGAATATTATTTGAAGAAAAACCAGAGGAAGTTGATAAGTATTTAGATTCTTACTACCCTGTTTTTAAAAATATTACAGATAAGGATATTATTACAGATGAGAATGAACATTATAATTTTCTAATTGAAGGAGATAATTTGCATTCATTAAGTGTTCTTAGCGTCACGCATTATAATCAAATTTCACTGATAATTATTGATCCACCTTACAATACAGGAAATAAGGACTTTATATTCAATGATCACTACGTGGATGCAGAGGATGCTTGGAAACATAGTAAGTGGTTATCATTCATGAAGCGTAGATTAGATATTGCAAGAGAACTTCTTACAGATGATGGTGTAATCTTCATACACATTGATGAACATGAATTTGCTCAATTAAAAATGCTATGTGATGAAGTGTTTTATGAAAAAAACTTTATTGGTACTTTTATTTGGAAAGCAAGGAGTGGCAAGGGCGGTACAGCAGATAAGATTTCTACACAACATGAATATATTTTTTGCTACGCAAAAGATAAATCAAAAGCTCATTTAAAGACGGATAAAAAAATTAGTGTTTGTAAAAAAGAACATTTAAGACAATGGGGTCAAGAAAAATATAGAGAAGATAGAAAAACAATGTTCTTTCCATTGCTATATAATCCTGCAACAGGTGATAAAAGTATTATCAGTATAGAAGAAATTGAACTATTTTTTGACGGTGATAACTTCTTAGATGATGAATTGAATAAATTAAAGGAAAAATACGAGAATCGAGGTTGGAAATTTATATTACCAATTAGTGACGATAATAAATTTGGAAGATGGCGCGGTGGATATAACAACATTCTTGAACTTTTAAGAAAAGACGAGATCACATTTGAATTAGATAAGAGTGGTAATTATTTTGCCAAAAAAATTATTCCAGAAGGAAATGTAACTGAAACAGCAAAAGACTCTTTATTATTAGATTATGGTACTGCTTCTACTGGAACAGAAGAATTAAAACGTGTTTTTAATGATGAAAAAACATTTGATACAACTAAACCTTTTGAAGTGACAAAATTTTTAATTGATATTTCAACATACAATAATCCTAACGCAATTATTCTCGACTTTTTTGCAGGAAGTGGAACAACTGGTATAGCTGTTATGTTATATAATAAAGAACATGGTGGAAATAGGAAATTTATTTTATGCACTAACAATGAGGTAACTGAAAAACAAGAAACAAAATTAAAGAAAGAGGGAATTCAAAAAGGTAGCGCAGAATATGAAAAAGAGGGTGTGTGTCAAAAAGTTACATATCCTCGATTATCAAAAATAATGGGTGGCTATACTTTCAATGGCAGTGAAAACATTACATTATTTGAACGAAATATTAAAAATTTGACGGAATTGAAAAAAGTAGCTGATTATATTGCTGAAATTGAACTAATTAAGAAGGAACAAAAGATCGAGTATGAAAAATTTAGTACTAAGTTTGAAAATGGAAAATTACGATTAATTGCCACTACAGATCAACGTACATATATAAATGGAATTGGTGGAAATTTAAAATATTTTAAAACCGATTTTGTGGGAAAAGCAGAAAGTAGAGATTATACCAAAATTGCTGTTGCATCAAAAGTTTATGAAATGCTATCCATTAAAGAAAATTGTTTTGAGTTAGTACAGCATGACACACATTATCGCATCTACAAAAGAAATCATAAAATTGTAGGGATGTACACATACTTTTTAGATTCCCAATTGGATAATTTATTGAATTTTATTAAAAGTAATCCTGCCAAAGAGAAAGTATTATACAGTTATAGCAACTTAAATACTGTTGCTAATCCTGAACTCATGGAAATTGTGGGTATAGATGTTAGACCAATTCCGACCAAAATAATTGAAATGTTAGATAGAATTCACAAGATGGGGTGAATTTAGTGTTTGGAAAAACAATAAAATATCAAGTTGAAGCTGTTGATAAGTTGGTAAATGCTACAAAAGATTTGTTAAAAACAAAAAAATCGTCACTTGTACTTATTTTCAAATCGCCTACTGGATCAGGAAAAACAGTTATGACAGCAAATTATATAGATAAGTTAATCAAAGAAATTGATAATCCATTATGTTTTTTATGGATTTCAGTAGGCAAAGGTGAATTACACAAACAAAGCAAAAATAAATTAGAGCAAATTTTCAAGGGACAATTGAAAGTATCTTTACTTGAAGAAGAATTTTTTGGATATAGAAATTCTATTGATCAAAATGAAATCGTCGTTATTAATTGGGAAAGCATAAATAACAAGAATAAACTTACTGGCGAATGGACAAATATAGCCATGAGGTCAGGGGAAAAAATCAATTTTAGAAGTGTTTTAGCAAATACAAAAGATTCATTGAAGATCATTACCATCATTGATGAAAGCCATCTAAATTCAACTACTGAAAGAGCAGAAGAATTAAAACAAGTAATGAATTCTGATCTTTTATTTGAAATGAGTGCAACACCTAAAATACATATAGATGTAGATGATATTGCAAATAATACCGCAAAAGTGGTTAAAGTGGAGATTCAAGATGTAATAGATGCTGAAATGATTAAAAAAAAGCTGTTAGTAAATGAAGGATTAGAATTAGATTCAACATCTTCAATTGATAGATCACTACTTCAAACTGTATTTGAGAAGCGCAACAAATTAAAAAATCTCTATGAGGAAAATACAGCTAAAGTCAATCCACTTGTAATTATACAGCTTCCCAATGCACAAGAAGGAGAAGTCAGAAAAGAGACGATAATTAATTTTTTAAAGGACAAGGATATTACGATTGAAAATAAAAAATTAGCTATTTGGTTAAGTGGAGAAAAGAAAGAAGAAAAATCAAATTTAGAAAATATTACTGACAATAACAATCAAGTTGAATTTTTAATATTCAAACAGGCACTTGATACTGGTTGGGATTGCCCTCGCGCAATAATTTTGCTTAAATTTAGGGAAATAAAATCAGAAATTTTTGGAAGACAAACACTTGGTAGAATATTACGTATGCCTGAACAAAAATTTTATGTTAATGATGAACTAAATCAAGCTTATTTATATACAGACATTGAAGATTCAACACTAAAAATCATTGATAAAGAATTTGATTTTCCAGAATCAAATATTGATACTATTAGACTTTTTAGAAACAAAAATTATCAAAATATACAATTGAAATACTTTTTCAAAGTTGTTAAAAAGAAACCTGTTACAAAAACGAAAATCACTCAATTATTTATCGAAAATTTTGTTGATAAATACGGTATTGTTAAACAATCTTATGAAGATAATCAAAATTTTTTGAGCAGTAATTCGTTTAAGTTTGATGTTACTGAATTAACTCAACACTTAGTGAAATCAATTATTGAAACAGAAGCATTACTATCCAAAGATGAATTTACCATTTCTGGAACAGAAGATATGAGTTTAGATGAAGAAAGGACAGAAATTCTTTTTAATAGACTATTAAATGCAAAATCAACTTTACTTGGTAGCGATAAAGAAATATTATTTGAAATTTTTAAAGAAAATATTTATGCAATTTTCCATGACTACATTATTCGCCCCTCTGATATGCATAATCTTATTGTTAATTCCCAAAAATTAGTTTTATTGAATTACGAAAAGTTTTTCAACTCACTGCTAGTGAATGTTATAGAGAGATACAAAGAAAACTTCAAAGATGAACTAATTGAATCCTCCATCATTGAATCTGTTTTTGAAATTCAACCAACCATGAATTGTAACGAAAAATTATATGAAGAAGTTCATTACGAAAAATATGTATATGACAAATGTTATTTGCAAAAAGACCGCTACAATCCTGAACGGCATTTTGAAACATTTATTCAGCAAAATCTTTCAAATATTAGTTGGTGGTATAAAAATAGCAATAATGGAAATTCATTTTTTGGAATTGATTACATATATGACGGTCAACAAAAAATGTTTTATCCTGATTATTTAATCTGTTTTAATGATAATAGGATTGGCATTTTCGAAACCAAAGATAAAGACGATCCAGAAGGAAAAACCTATACTAAAAGTAAGGCTGAACGGTTACAGGAGTATATTAAACAGGAATGTGCATCTGGTAAAAATATATTTGGAGGTATTGTTGCTAATTTTGCTTTGAAAAAAGATGATCCTGCAATTATTAAGATCAACAATAAAATAGTTTTTGATATTGATAATTTTAGTGATTGGAATGATCTAATTTTTTAAGATGTGTCTTATTATTAACACTGACATATCAATTACTTACCATTCATAGCTTAAAATAATGTTGTGATTTAAGCTTAGTGTACTTATATTCTTTTTTTACACTAAGCTTTATTTTTTATATTAAAAATATTAAATTTAATGATTTGATCTTGAAATAATCAAATCATCAATTTACTTATATACAAATACATTGAAAAGAACACGCAAGATCACTCTCACTTCGCATTCATCGCCGCTATCGCGGCTCTCGTTTCTTCTGTTCCCTTGCGGCTTCCTCTCTCGTGTTACCACCATTTCTCTTTTACTATATTGATCTTATAGTCACCTTTCAGTACAGTGCAGTATACAGAAAATATCATAAATGTTATTATTAGTGCAGAAATAAGAAAGGATGATCAATGTGAATGAGTATAAATACTATCACCACGATATATATAAAAATTTGCTGGTGCGATATGATGAAAGTGAACATCAAACTGAGCAATATTACAAAAATAAAAAATGGCAGATAAACAATGACAGATTTGACGCTGTTATTGGAATTGATCCTTTTTATTCGACTGTCAGTGAGGATCAGGTAAATAAAATTATCAGCATGATTGAGCGTGGCTGGAATAAGGCAGTGAGTGGACTAAAAGGCAATCATGAGCAATAAGCACTTCAACTTTTTTCATAGCCGCGAAGCGAGCAGGTCTTTGTCTTTTATCACTCATTCAAAGTCTTTTATATAATAATAAAGATTTTGAGTGATAGAGATTCAAAATAAACTGTAAAAATTCCAGTGTATATATTTTACTTATTCTATATAATGTAAATATTGTAAATAAATGTTTATAAAATGTTGATGAATAAAAAATTTTTATCTAATTTTTATTAGATTTTTGCATTTTTTACGTTTTTTAAAATAGCAAACAGACGACCACTTCACGCTCGTCAAAATTTGAAATTTTATGAGATTCAGGTAACGTTTGATTTTCGATGTTGCTTAATTAACTGTTCTGCATTATCAATTTTCTGTTGTTCAAAAACCGCATCAAGCAAATTATTGAAAAACTCGTCAATACTCAAGAAAGTTTCTTCGCCATCGTGACTTTCCACGACTGCACTAGGCACTAATTCAGCAAATTTAGTACTGAATCGTTTATCATTAAAATATCTAAGTAATGTTGATACTGGAATACCAGTGATTTCGTATAAATCATGAGCCAATTGCCATTTTCCATATTCATCAATAAAATCCTTTACTGATCCATACTTTTTATAACTTTTGAATTTCTCATTGGTTGTAATTGCTGTGACGACTGAAACATAGCGCACTTTCATTGCTTCTACCGCTTCGTCATTGTAAGATTTTACGCGATTTCGTTTGGCAGTGCTGGTAAATGTTCGATATTGAGTAACCTTTGGCATACGTGGGTCAAAAATAGCTTCACCAAGCATGTGAATCACCAATTTTTGATCAGAACGATTTTTAAAGCGTAGACGTTGTAATGTTTGATACTGTTCACTAAATATTCTTTCGCGATAAAAATTATCGAATTTTTCATTTCCTGTCTGTGGTTTTCTAACTAACTCACCAAATCCGTTATAGCGATATTCATATTTATCTTTTTCAGTCTTAAATTTTTTGCCTGTCAAAATCTGATATTTAATTATTTCAGCGTTTAAATTTGGTGAATATTGTGTGACTGTTAGTGTGTCGCAATCTTCAAATTCGTTGCTACCACGACTATCTTTGCCATAATGCCCCCAAACTTGAACATTTGGAATTGGATGTTGATTGTCCACTCCAACCATTTGCTTTTTACGCGCGATTAGTCCATTTTTTTTGTTTGGATCAAGATACTCATTTGCAAATTCTTCGATTGCTTTCAGACTTTTTTCATTCATACCCTGACTGGATTTTGGAAAGCTGTTCCATAAATTTACTTCTAAATTTTCATTGTGTTCAATCTCAAGTTTGTGAAATTCAATTTGATTATCAAATACAGTGTTTAAAAAATCTTCGTCTGCTGTCGCATCCATTAGCATGGCTGTGTGTGATAGCGTATTAATAAGATTTGTTTGACGTTGATGTAATACAATTTCATTTTCGTAAATCAGCGCTTGATCATATTCATATTCGCCTAAAATGGTACGAATTAAAGATGTTATTCCCACCATCGGAATATTGTTAATATCTGAAACGGTTTCAATTCCAAACAATTCACCGTTCACATAATTGTTATCATCGTTCAAATAATTCAACGATGTTCGTAATGTTTCTTTTTCTTCATCTGTCAAAACATCACAAACGCTAACCAGATCAAATTTGCTTGTTCTGATTTTGCTATTGCGATCATCTTTTTTATCAGTTTTGAACAGTGATTTTAAGACTTTCATTGACTCGTACAGCGCTGTGAGATTTTTAATACTGACAAAATCGACTTCTGGTTGCTTCTTTAAATTGTCTAACAAATGTTCGATATTATCCTTCCAATTTTGTACATCTTCCACTTTGAAAGTTGTATTTTTGATCAGCAAATTTGTAAAATCTTCATCGAATATTGAATGTGTCAAAGGTGTACCATACCTGCTTTCCCCACCGCGCATACTTGCTTGTCCGAGAAATAATGGAGCCGCCGCATGTGTGGAAAGAATAATTGACATGTGTGAAATAGGATGTTTGCCAGAAAACTGTTGATCATATAAGCATCCATCTTTTAATATGCAGTTTTCACAAACTGCTTTTGCAGAATGAAAATTTAGAAGTAAATTTATGGAACGGCTTTCCAAAATCCAGTCAGGGCATGGATGAAAAAAGTTTGAAAGCCATTGAGGAATTTACGAGCGAATATCTTGATCCAAACAAAAAAAATGGACTAATCGCGCGCAAAAAGCAACTGTTTGGAGTGGACAATCAACACCCAATCCCAAATATTCACGTTTGGGGGCATTATGGCAAAGATAGTCGCGGTAGCAACAAATTTGCTGATCAAAAATACAACTTTCAAAGTGGAAGATGTACAAAATTGGAAGGATAATATCGAACATTTGTTA
>DAHXPE010000463.1 GCA_027364495.1 Candidatus Heimdallarchaeota archaeon
CTATATCACTAACTATTTTCTCTGTTATTGTAACTGGAGCTATTGCAACTTTTATCTCTCTCCGATCAGTCCTAAAAGCTAACATTGCAGAATCTACTTTGTCTCGAATGTTAGGATAAGACTATTCGTCTTTTATTTAAAATTTCTTTATTTTTTTTTGCTTTACCTCTTTTCTTAGTAAAAAAAATAATCTCTAAATTTCTGTTATTTGAAAAAGTATTCCGAATTTTTTCAGATTGAAAATAATGTTTGGAATTATTTTATGACCTAAATTACTTAGATTCAAAACTTTTAAGGAATTAAGATAACCAATTTCGTTTGGCAACGGCGATATTTTTGTTCCTGATAAACTTAGAACTTTAAATTTTTAAATCTGAAGTAGATCTATTAATACTTTGAACAGGACTATTAGTTATTGATAGATAGACTTCTAAGCTCTTTCATATTTCCTATTGCTGAAGCAATTTCTTATATTTGAGACTTATCTATTTTTTAAGATATAAATTTACTAAATTGTAAGATAAGGTCTTTATTGTCGTTTATACAAGATTCAGAAATTTTAATTTATTCAATGACGTAAGAGAAGAAGGTATCTCTGCAATTGGACGATTTGTAATTATAAATTTTCTCAGGTACTAAATTTTTCATTTAAAAATTGTTAAGTTTAATTAATTTATAATTTAGTATGTGCTGGTTCATCCAGAAAAAAAGTAATTGATCCATTTGTTTTAGAAAGAACCTGAACTGGATAAAGATCTGGGTTATATTTTGTTGTAAGAACCTTGTGTAAGATCTCTGCTTTATTAATCCCAGTTATTACGAACCAAATATTTTTACTATTTAGTAAAGCTTTTGCTGTTAAAGTCATTCGCAAACTTTGTAATTTATCCACAAAAGGAATTTCTATGAAATTCTCTGATGTAAGGGGGTTTTTACCAGATTCACCTGGAAAAATTGAGGCTGTATGACCATCTTCACCCATTCCCAGCAAAATTAAATCGAAAGATGGATTGGAATTATCCATATTCAATTTTATTTCTAGTTCATAATTTCTCCTACAAGATTCCTCCTTATCTTCAGTAACAGGCATTGGATGAATGTTTTCTTCAGGTATTGATATTTTATCAAGTAACAAAATTTTTAAAGTTCTAAAATTATTATCTTTATGAGTTCTTGGTACCCACCTCTCGTCAACTTGGAAAATGTGAATTTTTTCCCACTGTATCTTTTTTCGATTTAGAATAGATCCTAATTCCGTAAATAGAATGTTTGGAGTACTGCCACCGGATAAAGCTATTGATAAAGTTTCTTTTGACCGTAACTGTTCATTTGTAAAATTAATAAATTCCTTAGCAACTCTTTTAGCGACAGATTCCGGAGTTTCATCAATTGTAAAATGAGCCTTATCAAAAAGCATTCTTTCTACCAGTTGTTAACTAATTGGATTCCATTTTCGTCCATCACGCTCAATAAATTCGAAGGAAGATTGTGGGCCATCAGAACCAGCTTCATAATTAGCGAAAGGTTCTGTCACTGGGCTTTTTTCCCAACCTTTTAAAATAGGCATCAAAACTCGCCATTGTTCTTCAACTTCATCGAATCGAATAAACAAAGTTTTGTCATTTAACATTGCATCAAGTAATAATCGTTCATATGCCCTTGGTTCAAGTTCCCATTCTGGCTTTCCTTGAAAATCTAAACTCAATGGAGTTACATCTGATAGTAATCCAGGCGGTTTCCATCCCATTTTAATATTAATACTCGGGTTTGGTTGGATTCGCAAAATAAGTCGATTTGATTCCATTTTAGCCTCTTTATCTCTAAAAATACCGAATTTTTCTGCTTTAAATTCAATAACTACTTCGCTCAGTCTTTTTCGCATTCTTTTACCTGTTCGCAAATAAATCGGAACTCCATCCCAGCGATCATTTTCAATTTCTAATTTTAACGCTACGAAGGTTTCAACCGTGGAATTCTTATCTACGCCATCTTCATCTCGGTAAGCAACAACTTTATGATCACCAGATCTCGATGTAAAAACTTGTCCTTCTTTATATTGGCCTCTTACTGTATATTCATTTACTTTTTCAGGACTGATTCTTTTTATACAGCGTAATAATTCTAATTTTTTATCACGAATAGCATCTGGATCTAAAGATGTAGGACGTTCCATAGTCAGAAAGGCAACTATTTGCAGTAAATGGCTTTGGACCATATCTCGTAAATTTCCAGTTTGTTCAAAATAATCTGCTCGCTTATCTAAACCCACAGTTTCACAAACTGTGATCTGAATATGATCAATGAACTTACGATTCCAAACTGGATTAAACAACATATTAGCAAATCGAAAAACTAACAAGTTCTGGACTGCCTCTTTACCTAAATAGTGATCAATCCTGAAAATCTGATTTTCATCCAAATAAGATTTCATTAGCCTATTAAGTTCAATAGCTGAGTCCAGATCAATTCCAAAAGGTTTTTCTACTATTATTCTACCCCAACTTTCTTTAAATAAACCATTTAATAAATTTTTCTCGTGTAATTCCCAAATTATTTTGTTAAAATTACTTGGTGCTGTGGCTAAATAATATAGTAAATTACCTTGACATTTTTGTTCAGTATTTATGGTGTGTAAAATTTGAAGTAGTTCAGTGAAGGATTTATTGTCATAAATATCGGCTTTTAAATGATATAATTTACTTGCAAACTTATTCCAGGTTTCATCATCTTGTATTTCACCGTATTTTTCTACACCGTCTTTCATCCAGTCCTGAAATTCTTTTCTCGATGTTAAACGACGGGTTAAACCAAGTACAGCAAAATTAGATGGCAAAAGATCTTCAAAATATAAATTATAAATAGCAGAAATAAGTTTTCGTTTTGCTAGATCACCACTAGCACCAAAAAGAATTAATATTAGAGAATCAGGCTTAGAATGGAGCATCGTGTCACAATTAGCTTTTCCAAGAATCGAATTTTATGGGTTAGTACTAATCAAACCTTTTGGTTTTAAGCAAGACTAGTCAGAAAAATTTTTGTTTAAAAGTATTGCAAAATTCAGTTTAAAGTAAATTTATTTATTATAATATCATTATCCCTAGATTTTGTCTAAGAGTATTTTAAAGTTAATTTTTGAAAGAATTTTCTCACCGCCATCTGGGAGAAAGATTTCGGAATCAATAATAATTCCAAGATTGTTTTCATATGCGTAACTAACAATTTTTCTAAAAAAAGATTTTGAAGAGGTCATACTCTTTTCAAATTTTAAGTAAACCTCTAGTTCAGGGTATATTTCTTTATCTTTTGAAGCGAGACCGAGCATATAATTAAGCTGTTCAAGAATAATTGAGTGTTCTTCAAAGGAATAGACTTTCCTAGCCAATTCAGGAACCTTATAAATGAATAAAATTAAATTAATTATAAAATAAAGACAAGCTTTATTAGTCTTAGTATTTTCATAAAGATTTTAAACCAAAGATGTAATACTTTTCTTATGGTAACTCGTAGAGAATATGTAGCTAGTCTTGATTTAGCTATTAAAGCTCTTAATATTTGTAATAATATTCATGAACGAACAGGGGCAATGAAAGTACCTCTTATTGACGTTGCTAATGAAATCGGAAATGGCACGACTAAAAAACAAATCCAAGATGGTTTCTGGATTCTCGTTGAAATGGAAGTTATTGGCGATGATGGTGATTATGACCATATGAATTATAGCGATGATAACAACGAGTTAAGTGACCTTCTTGAACAAATCAAGATTGAAGAACTCGAGAAAGATCAAGAAGAAGTTGTTTTAAATAATCGAAGTACTTATTAGTTTTATTCTTGCGTTTTATTTTCAGTAATAATTTAAAATTTCGCGTTTCTTCAAAGTCATGAAATAGAATTCGATTCGATAGTAGCGGTAATGTTAATAAAATTAAAATATTAAAGATTTGGATTTATTCAGTCAAAGACCTATTGATTTACGAATAAATTTTCTAGTGTTTATTGTTTGATCCAATTTATTGTCCAATGCCATTAAAATTCCTCTAAAACAGACTAATCAATTATTGAGATAGGTTATGAAGATAAAAAAGGAAAAAAAGGTTTTTTAAAACTAAAGATAACGGTTTTGGTTTTAATATTAAAGATGAACCCAAAACCTTTACTGTATTCCAAAGAATCCATCCTGAATATGAAACTGGTCTTGATTTATCTTTAGTTAAGAGAATGATTTTGAAACATGGAGGAAATATTTGGGCTAATTCTGAGATAGTAGAAGGTGCTAAATTCTATTTACCCTTTGATTAATATTCCTTACTGTTTCAATTAAAACTTAGCTTCAAAAGATAAAGCATTTTTTAATAATTTCATGTAATTAGATTTGTTTACAAGTTTTGCTCCAAATTGTTTGGTCGTTGAAGTTATCATTTGTATATCTAATAATTTAAAATTATTTTTAACCAAATGTTGAATAAGATAAAAAAGAGCAATTTTTGAGGTGTTGGGATAAGCTGGTAAATTAAACATGGATTCTCCAAAAAAAGCACTTCTAAGAGCCACACCATATAACCCGGCTACCAGTTTATCTTCAATATAAACTTCAAATGAGTGTGCAAATCCCACATAATGTAAATTTATGTATGAATCAATAATTTCTTGTGAAATCCATACTCCTTGCTCTTCTGGACGTTTAGCACAATATTTAATAACCTGACAAAACTTCGTGTATTTTATCAGGGCTAAAAGAATTTTGTAGAAAGGCTTCAATACCT
>DAHXPE010000330.1 GCA_027364495.1 Candidatus Heimdallarchaeota archaeon
TAAGAGAATCCAAAGAATCATCCAAGAAAATTTGACTATATTCACCATGAGGATCAAAAATAATAACCGGTATCCCTAAACGAATAGCTTCTTCGACAATAACTCCATTAGTATAAGATTTACCAGAACCCGTTGCTCCCAAAACAGCAAAATGATATGGGAAGAGTTTATCAGGATCTAAAATTATTTCCATTAAAGAATTTGTCTCTAAGGTTCCAATATTCAAACCGTCATTACTGTTTTTTAATAATATGGAAATTAAGTCATTTTCAGCTTTAAAAACGTCATCACCTGGAATCGGAGGGATAGTAGATAAAAATATCTGATTGTTCTTTAAAACACCAAGAATTTGAACTTCACCAAGTCTGAGAGGATCAGAAGCATAAAAATTGGTAATTTCTTTTTGATGATCTTGATAATATTTTAAAATTTTAGGATCCGAAAACATGTCATTTGTAGAGGTCAAATTTACTATTTTACCAAGAATACGGTCTTGGTCCTGCTTAACAAAAATAAAATCATAGTTTCTAACGACAGAATCTTTACCAAGTTGAAAGACGAAATTAAAAACATCAGGAGTATGGTTGTAACTTATAACTGTACCAATTTTAATCACTAGAATCCCTCAGTTGATGTATTATCACGGTTAATAGGTAAATCATCATAAAGCTTTTGGAGTTTTTCTTGAATTGATTGTTCAAGGTCAGAAGCAATTTGATCTAAAAATCTTTCGATTAGTATTAATTGTCTTTCTGCAAAATCAGCTGATTCTTGAAGGACAAATGGGATATGAATTGGATTTGAAATCTTATCAAAATAAGGACTTGAGACCAATTCATACTGATCAGAACTAGCTTGTTTTGAAATTAATGGTTCACTAATAGTATAAACTATTTTGCTAATCAGGTCCTGTAAAACAAAAATATCATCAGATTCGTTAAGTTTAAGAAACTCAACAGCAGAAATTTGCGAGCGAATATTAATGTAAAACTCAAAAGAATTTTTAGAAAGAATATCAGGCTTACCTGATTCAATACGCTGAAATAAACAAGTTCTCTCTTGATCGAGCAAAATTTGAGAGGAAAAAACAGAATCATTGATAATTAACTGAGGATAATTAAATTGATTAAAGATTAATTGAGAGAATTTCTTGTCATAAATTTGATTAGAAAAACTGATAATTTGAGTACCATGATCACGGGCTAGTTTTAACATTTTGGTAAAAGGATTGGTAACATCACGTAATAAAGAAAGATAAGCTGTATCACTTCTAGTGGTAGTGCCAGCAGGAAAAGTGAATCCATGTGGAAACAAGGAGCCGTTTAATATAAGATAATCAATAGGAGTATCAGACCTTTCCATAAGTAATGCACTAGTTTCATAGAGTTGAGCAGTAGCAAGTAATCGCGAAGCAAGATACAAAGGAATATTAGTCAAATCACCATAGGATGTCAATAACTCTGGGAACTCGATGGTAGGATTTGGTAAATCAGGATACTCAAATGTCCTTTGGGTAGGTAAATTAATAACCAATGGTTTGCCTATTCTTTTTAAACCATTAAAAGCAGTAGCAACTCCAGAAGTGCTTAAGAGGACAGGAAAAAGACTAGCAACACCATGAATCCACCAAATCTTAGCTTTACTCTTTGCAGTAACACCAGCTAATTGGTAATTCTTTTTTGTATCGAGTATTAATTTGGGTTGAGAAATGATTAACTTATTCCCATGAAGGATAGTTCGTCCAGATGGATCTTTCAAGGAATGAGGGTCAAGGATCTTGATCTTTTCAACAATGGTACGCCAATTCAAAAGAGGAGACTCAATTTTTTTAAGAAATTTTTCAATAGAGGCCAATTGTTTTTCATCATTAGTTAAAGAAAGAAATTTTTGAGTCCAATCTGTTTCAGGTGGAATATTATTCTCAATACTTAAGATAAATTCTTCAATAGATTTATCTTTAAAGGAAGGACTGAATAAATTATGTTCCTGCTTAGAAAGAAGATCAATTGATATATGACCAGTATTAGATGAAAATTTAGCTTTTAAATTGCTGTTAATTTTTATTTTACCATCATTAGTGTATTCAAGAATTGAAAATTGAATAAGTTCCTTGATGTAATTGCGAATAGAGCGCTCACTAATTTGAATTTTTGTAGCGAGCTCAGCGTAACTTAGACCACTATCAATAAATTCAGGTAACAGCAAAATATTTAGTAGGGCTTCAATTCTAGAGCGAATTTCCTGTCTGCTACGATTTGTTGCTGATGACATTCGTGAAACCAATTTAACCCAAATATTTGAATCATATTATTAAATTCATTAAAAAATTACTAGCATAAAATATATTGCAATACTTACAGTAAATTTTAAATTTTACATAACCAAAGGCTTTATAAATTAGATGTTGCAGTAATTGAAATAAAATTAAATTTGTTTCAAAAATAATTGTAACTCAGAAATAAAGCTAAAACTGAAAGAAAATAAGCTGTAAATAAAATTATAAATATAAAATTAGCTTGATTAAGAAAAAAGAAAAGTGAGAAAGTCGATCAATGAAATTAAAAGAAAAAAAAGTGCTGGATGCTGAACAATATGATGGAAATGAATGTAAAGGGAATCAAGAATAATAAAGAGGACCAATATTGGTATGCAACAAAAACATTAATAAAACAAATAACAGAAGGGAAATGTTTAGTGTGCGCAGGAGAATTAAAAGATGAGGAAATAGAGGAATTAATACAGGAAGAGCAATATAAAGAGGCAGGAATATGTAGAAAATGTAGGTAAAAAGGAAAAAAAATTAAAAATAAAAAAAGGTGTAGTTTAGTTAAAGGAAAGGAAAAAGTCAATTCAATTAAAAAAATTATAAAAATCTCGAGTTTACCTTTTTAAATCATATTGCTACCTTCGCTAATTTTGCTTGAAATTGGGTTTCCAATGGATCTGGAGCAAGAGGAAGAGTTGCTCTAACATGATCAAAAACCGACGTGGAGTGATGGTAATTCCGTATTCTGTTTCTAAATAACGCTGATATTTAAGGAAATAAAAATGAATGAGATAGACTAAGAAGATATGTCCTTTTACTAGAGGTTCTAATCGCATTTTTCCACCTTCCAATCCTAAAATATCTTTTAAAACTTGATGTACAGTCTCTACTGCCCAGCGTTTTGAATAATGCTGATGCATTTGGAAAACTGAAGAATAAGTTTTAGGAGCAACAAAATATCTCCAGGTTGTCTGTCCAGGGAAAATAACCGCAAAGACTTTCACTTGATTAGCAAGATTGAGATTAAGAGTAGCAGATTTGGTCTCACAAGGTTCAGATTTACCTGAAAATGTAAGCCAATGACTTTTACCGTACTTGTTAAAATATTTTTCAACGGAAAGCTCTCTTGAGAAATGGACCGGTTTTTTTCCTCGTCTTTTGCTAAGGGATCGTATATATTTTGCTTTGTCTGGAAGAATTACCTGAGAGTTTTTTTTAATTGCAACAACAAAGTTCACTCCAACCTTTCTTAAAAAGGTAAAAAAATGTTCTGAAGGATACCATCGGTCAACTAGCACAATTATATGATCTTTTGAAAAACCTACATATAATAATTCTAAAATCAATTCTGTAAACATAGTTTCTACTAGAATAGTAGATATTTTATCCCTTGTTTGGTCATTTGTATTGGTTTTCTTTTTGAAGTACTTCTCTTTGACTTGAGGAGGCTTTATCATAAAGGATGCTCCATAGATTCTTTCATCATGTTTAATAGAAGTGTCAAAAATTAGCCAACCGTTAACATAACTCCCAGATGAGTGATCAAAAAGTTTCTGGGTAAAAGCAATAGATTTGCCGGTTTTTGAGACTGTTGTATCATCACCTCCAAGATATACATTTTTACGTTTATCAAATGTCTTAAAAAGCTTAGTCCGTTCATTATCAATAATTTCTTTACAGAATTGAAGATCTTTTAGCGCTTGTCGTATATTTTTATCATTAAAAAGTCCATTACTGACCTGCGCTGTTCGGCTCATACTCGGATACTTATCTGCAATAAGCACCTGTGCATATAATGATAAAATAAATTGGCGATCTTTCGAAACTGGAAACAACTTTTCCATTTCCTGTTCCACAAATGGAAAAAATTTTGTCGGATATAAAGGTGCACAAATCATTGGTAAGTCATAAATTAGAAACATAAAAACTTTTCTATGAATTTAAAAAGGAAAACACGAGAAAAATATTAAATTTTCTTTTTAAAATGCATCATAAGCTTTAATATGCAGATGTTGAAAAAGAAGTTGTCAAACTAGAGTTAAGAGGTTTAAGAAAGCTAAATTAATATTCGTCTGGGATATTGATTAAGTGATCATTCCATCATTTTAGTAGTGGTAATGCTACATATGTATAATGAAGCATATAAGCTTGGTTCATAAAGAATCATATTTCTAAGCACATAATACGAATGGTATTAAAAAGAAAAAATTTATTAATTATTAAAAGAAATTTTAATTAAAAAAAATTTAACATAGTGCGAGATATTAATGGAATCTGGTTATGTAAAATTTTCAAAAATAATACGAGATCCTGAAATGTGTGGTGGACAACCAATAATTAAAGGTACCAGAATTTTAGTTTTGGATATATTAGAATTAATTAAGCATGGCCAATCGTTTGACGAAATTTTAAATGGTTTTCCTTCATTGACAAAAGAAGATATTCAAGAAATAATTAGTTATGCTAAATTTTTAATTTCTGGGGAATCTTTTTTATATGGCACTTAAAGATTAAAGAGATAAAGATTTTCTGTTTCTTTTTGAAAAATATAAAATTAAGGTCATTTATCTAGAAATTCATCCTCCATTACCCAATACTATTATGGAAGAATTAAGTTGCTTTTTAAAAATTTCAATGTAAATTCGACTGAATGTTTTCTAATTAGAGTTAAAACTAAAAAAGCTTCAATTTATTACTGCAAAGATTAATCCTAAGGTTTCTTGAGTAAATCGGAACAAAACCTTAACTTAAAAGATCAGATTAGAGCAGAAAGGTATCCAAAATATTAATAATCTAAATTCAAAAGTCAAATTATTTTATATAAACTTTGATATGTAATATCTTATTCAATTCATCTTAGCATGGGATAAATAAATAGGAAAAATTACTAATTCTTAATGGGATTCATTGATGGGAAAATTTAAAAATATCTAAATAGAGTATGTAATTATGAATGAAATTACTATAATTGAAAAACACATTGATTCAAGAAATCGTATTGTTCTTCCATTAAAATCTGAAAATAAATCTATTTTTGTTGCAACAATTGGAACATTAGTAATATTAGGAAAATCTGAAAAAGAATTGGAAGATTTACTAGACGATTTAAAGCAAATACAACAAATGAAAAAAACAGAATCTATTAATTCATGGTTTAATTTGATAGAAGAAGCTGAATTATCTAATATGTCGAAAAAAGAATTGCATAATAAACAAGTATCAATTATTAAAAAAAGAATAGGGGAAGTCTAAATGAAAAACAAATCAATTTTTATTGATACAGAAGCATTTTTTCATAAAAACTCGAGTTTACCCTTTTAAGTCATTATGCCACCTCGGTTAATTTTGCTTGAAATTTAACTTCCACTGGATCAGGAAGAATATTAATCGTTGCCCTAACATGATCATGAAGTTGTCGCGGAGTAAGAGTAAATCCATAGTTTGATTCTAAATAACGATTATATTTTAGGTAATAAAAATGTATGAGATAGACAAGAAAGATATGTCCTTCTACCAATGGTTCTAGTCTCATCTTTCCTTTTTCCAATCCAAGAATATCCTTTAAAACTTGATGAACTGTCTCTACTGACCAGCGTTTTGAATAATGACAGTACATTTGCAAAACTGAAGAATAGGTTTTTGGAGTTACAAAATATCTCCAGG
>DAHXPE010000331.1 GCA_027364495.1 Candidatus Heimdallarchaeota archaeon
TGAATAGCTTGGGTGTAAGACCACATTTTTTAATAAGCCTAAATAAAAAGTTTACAGATCCATTTGAATTGCATTTAGAAGATGTAAAAATAAATAAAAAGGAAATGAAAAGTTCACTACAAGAATTATTAGAAAATGAAACTGTCTACTTAATATTTGGAGATTACCATTATAAAGAGTTATCAAAAGTCCGATTCTTACTAAGAGAGGTAATAATAAAAAAATGGGTAGATGAATGTTTTAATAGGTTTGGAAATACAGTACCAAATATATATTACTGTTTTGATCTATGGAAGGCGGTACCGGAATGAGATTCAAAAGTAATGAGAGATTATAGGGAATTCTATACGAAAATAGGAGTGCTGAAATGTTTGTATTGTGAAACACAATTAACGGCAAATAATTATCAATTAGATCATTTAATACCATGGTCAAGATTTCCAATAAATAGAATATGGAATTTATATCCAGCGTGTCAAACCTGTAATGTACAAAAATCGAATTTATTAATAGATTTTAATGAACAAATGCAAGAAAAGGTAGGAAAAATAATAACACTAATAATTGAAAATGGAGATGGAATGAATAAGAATATAGTAATTGATTTACAATATTTATATAAAATGTATTTTAAAACAGAATTCGTAAAGTCAGATAGGACAAGAATAGAAATGGTAGCGTATTTGAAAAGTGTAATAGAAGATTTAAGTGATAAAATACCAGGAAAAAGATTTATTCCATCTTCAGGCTGAAAAATAAATTTGAAAATGTTCGAGTTGAATAGCTTGGGTGTAAGACCACATTTTTTTGATAGAACTTCTACCTTTAGAGTGTTAGAATTCTTTTTAGAGCAAGAAATTACATCCTTTGATCAATTAATTGAACTATTTCATAAAAAAGGCCATAAAAGGACAGATTCAGACATTAAAAGAATGTATTTCCATTTAGAAAGGATAAATGTTATAAAAAATTGGGAGGTTAATTATCGTTTTTTGGATATTGATCATATAAAAGAATCGTCAACTGATCCATTTGTAGTAAAAAAAATAATTGAAATGATTGATTTCTTGCAAAGTCAAAATTTGATGGTTATACCATTTTTAAAAGCAGTTCACGCTGTACCAAATCAAAGAGGGTTAATTTGTGCTAGAGCCAGTGAGTTATGTAGGGAATTAGGATATTTTCATGTAAGAATAGATAGAGATGATAATGCATCAGCAATGAAAAATTTCATGGCTTTTATGAAATTAATGGTAACTGAAAAAGGTAAATATGAGCTTACAATACTTGGTAAAGAGGTAATGAAACATTATACAAAGCCAAATGAATCAACATTGCAACGAGCAAAATGTAATCGTGACGTATGCAGAGAAGTATGTCCAGCGGATGTAATAGATGCATTTACGATATCAAATTCATGCATACAATGTGGACTGTGTATAAAAGCATGCCCATATGGAGGAATAGAGATTGTTGACAATCGATATAAAATATTTCCGAATATTTGTGTACAGAATAGTGGAACAAGAAAGAAAACGCATGCAGGACCAATAGCAATGTTGGTATCAGATGAATTGGTGTTTCAGAATTGGTTAAAGGAATTATTTAAATTTGGAAAATGGGATGCCTATATACCAGGAGGAGGACATTATATAGATGTAGTAGTGGCAACAAAACCAATATGGATAGAATGTAAAATAAAAAACATAACGAATAAATCAGTAGAGAAAGTAATAAAGCAAATAAAGGAGTATCAGGAAGAAGAAGTAATAGAAAAGACAAAAGAGAAAGTATTAAGAGATGAGAAGGTAGAAATACAAACACCAGAACTATATTTGTTGTGTGCACCAGAAAAAAGCGATGTGAAAAAATTTTTAGAAAAAAGTAATGATTTGGAATACCCAACAGGATTTTTATCAATAGAGGCAATGCATAAGGTGTCGGATTATCTGGTGAGAAGTAATAATTTGGATTGGAATGAGAATTTTCCAAATAATAAAGAAAATATTGATTTTTCAAGAGACTTGAAGTAAAATCTTGAATTTAAACTAATTTTTCAAGTGGAATTAATTTTTTTTAATGAAGTAGTAAATATTGAAAATTGTAGAATTAGCTAGACAAACCTGTCATATTTTATCAAATTCTAATCAAACACTAGAATATTAGCTTTATTAATAACAAATTTTGAAATAATGGCCACTTCAAAGTTTTTTTGGTTATAAAAGAGATAAAACAAAAATTTTCATAAAGATTACATTAATCTTAATCTATTTGTAATTTTAATGATAATATCATCATTAATTGTATACCCTTCGATATTCAAATTATCCATCATTAAAATTGCTTTTTCCGTAAATTCAGTTGAAGTGATACAATATCGTACAAATTTTATATTGTTTTCTTCCAGAGAAATATCTTTTCTTAATTTATCAGCAACTTTAACGTATTTCTCTTGAAAGCGTAAAATTTGTGTTTCATCCATCGGATCTTTCCCATCATTGAGTTCAGCTAGATGAATGTATCTATTAAACGATTCTTCTATGAATTCAACTCTTTCTGCATAAATATCGATTTCTTCATCTAAATAACCGGGTTTAAATCGTCTTTTTATCTCTTGGAATCGAAAACCTTTATTTACAAAGAATTTCAAACATGAATATTCAAAAATTTCTCCTTTTAAGGAATTTGTCCTTAATTGTTGTTTTTCTAATTCATTTTGTAAATTTTGATTTTCTTTAATTAAATTCCTTTTTTCTTGCTCTAAATATGATAATTCTTCCTGATATTGAACCCAAGATAGTAAAGGTTTTCGACTTTATCATAAAATTATTTATGACTCTAGATTTTATTTTACAAGAAAAAAATGAAATAATTGTAAAAATAA
>DAHXPE010000347.1 GCA_027364495.1 Candidatus Heimdallarchaeota archaeon
TAAGAGAAATACATAGGGAAAATTGGCATTATTCATTTCAATAAGTAAATTTTTCATTTCTTGATGTGATAATGCATCACCTGCTCTTATTGAATTATGACAGGCTATTGATTTTTCTAGTTCGTGTTCAATCTCCGAAATATTATGGGGAGATTTTTTAAATTCAACTTGCTCTGAAAGTATTTCTCTTAAATTAAATAATAATTGTTCTTGAGATAATTTTTTGTTATGATATACAGGAAGTGCATAAATATTTACACTTAAACCGGTTTTCTTTTCAATAGAATAGCCGAATTGTTTCATGAGCGGATAAATTTCTGAAAATATCATGAACTCCTCTGGATTCAATACTAATTCAATTGGTTGTAATAATGATTGTTGAATTACTTTTTTTTTTGAAAGCAACATTTTTTCTAATGTTATTCGTTCTGAAACTGCATGTTGATCGATAAAGTACAAATTTTCTTTATAGCGTTCATTTTTGGCAACTATTACGGTTTTATCTAATTGAATAACTGGTTCTAGTCCTTTAATTTCATCTTTATTAATAACATGAACAAAATTTTCATCCCCAAACTGTGTAATATCTTTCCTATCATAGAATCCTTCTAAAGTGTCTTTAAGTGGATGTTCATCATCATTTATAGCTTTAAATTCTTCATTTTCAAAATCATCTATTTTATTACCGTGTTTTTCAGATCCAGATAATTCTTCTGGTTGAAGTAGGGAGAATGATTCTCTATCATGTATTTTTTTTCCTTCTTTTTGAGAAGAAACACTATTTGCCGATGTTGCGGGTTCTAGTTCAAAGTTTTGTTGTCTATAAGAATGTTGATTCTGTCTTAATTCTTCTATTATCTTGGAAGATTCGGTTAGAGTCATGTACACAAGATTCTTAATAAATTCATAAAAAGTCTTTTCTGATTTTATCCTAATTTCTTTTTTTGCTGGATGAACATTGGCATCAAATTCTTCAGGATTAGCAGTCAGATAAAAAATTGCTATTGGAAATTTTCGTGAGGCTAGAAAATTACTGTATCCATCTTCTAGAGATTTTTGTATGATTAAATTTTCAATTATTCTTCCATTTACAAAAAAAAACTCGTTGGACCTATTTGAGCGAACTTCAACTGGTTTTGATATAAATCCTTCCAATTTCCATGTTTTATCGCCTGATTCTCCATGTATTGGTAGTAAGTTTTTTGCAACCTTTTGCCCTAAAACCATAACAATGGCATTAATTTTATTTCCAGGTTGGCTTCGAAATAATTCTTTGTTGTCAGAAATCAAACTGAATCTAATTGTTGAATAAGCTAATGAGAATTGGCGTACTAATTCATGAATTCGTGTAATGCTTGTTGTAGGTTTTGGCAAAAAACTTCTTCTGGCAGGTAATTTATCAAATAAATTTGTTACAATTATAGAAGTTCCGTTTGTTCTTGTTGTTGGCTCAATTTTTGGATTATTACCAATTGAATAAAAGGCTTTAAATGCACTGGAGCCTGATTTATCTTTTGTTATAATTGTTAAATCAGCAGCTACTAATAAACTAGCTAAAAATTCCCCTCTAAATCCTAAAGTCAAGACATTTATTAAATCTTCTGCATTCTTAATTTTTGAAGTGCTATGCCTGGTTGTTATTATTTCAAGGTCTTCTCTACTTATTCCCACTCCATTATCAGCTATAATAATGCTTGAATTGCCGCCATTTTTAATATCAATTTGAATATCAGTAGCTTCTGCATCTAAACTATTTTCAATTGCTTCTTTTATGACTGATAATGGTTCAGCTATGACCTCACCAGCAGCAATTTGACGAATTAAATAATCTGGAAGTTGAAATATTTTTGTCAATTTAGATCCAGTCTTTATTAGTTTGATAATATTTATTTTACTAACTTTTTAAGTTCTAAGATTAAATTAAATGCCTCTAATGGGGTTAATGAATTAATATCAGTTTGTTTTAGTATTTTTTCGATCTGCAATTGTTCACTTGATTTAATAAATGCTGCTAATGATTTCATAGAGGGGTTTTGTTTTACAATATTTTTCTTTTCAACCTTGTCTTTCGGTTCTGGTTGCTTTTCTTTAGAGAAGTTTTTTTGTGAACTAAAGGATTGGAAGAATTTTTCAGCATCTATTAACTCCCTTGTGGTTCTGGCATCATCAATGACACTACGGGGGAAACCAGCAAGTTCAGCTACCTCTAGGCCAAAAGACTCATCAGTGCCACCTTTCTCAACTTTTCGTAAAAATGTTAAAACATTATTTTCATACAAAACTGCTAAATGATAATTATTAATACCCAAAAATAGCTGTTCCATCTCATTTAGTTGATGAAAATGTGTAGCAAATAAGGTCCTACATTTAACATGCTCGTGAAGATATTTAGCCGTAGACCAAGCGATTGCAAGACCGGTATTCGTTGATGTACCTCTACCAATTTCATCTAGTAATACAAGTGATTTTGAAGTAGCATTATTTAGAATATTGGCTGTCTCATTCATTTCTATCATAAAATGTGATTGACCTCTCCAAATATCATCAACAATTCCAACACGTGTAAATATTCTATCAACAATACCTATTCTAGCTTTTTCAGCAGGAACAAAACAACCCATTTGAGCTAGAATTGTTATGAGTGCAACCTGTCGTAAGTATGTAGATTTGCCTCCCATGTTTGCACCACTTATTATCAATAATTGGTTATCATTATTGTTTAATAAAGTATCATTGGGGACAAACTCCCCAAGATTAAGAATCTTTTCAATTACTGGATGTCTACCATTTTGAATCTTAATTATTTCATCTTCACCGATAAGTGGGCGAACATAGTTATTTGCATTGGAAATATGAGCAAAGGTCAGAAGGACATCTAATTGACCAATGAACGTACTAATTTCTTGTATAGTACTCACAAATGGAATTAATCTTAGTAAAAGTTCTTTGTAAAGTTTAATTTCCAATGTTTTAATATCTTCTTCGGCCGTTAATAGTTTGTTTGCAAGATTAAGAAGTTCAGGTGTTGTATATCTTGTTCTGTCTTTCAAAGATCTTGCAATACTATAATCATCAGGAACTGGAGCGGTACTTTTAATTTCAATATAATATCCATGACCACGTGTGTAATCAACCTTGATTTTAGACTCCTTAGCATGATTAATCTGGGCAACTTGGTTGACTCGAAGCTGTTCCTTTTGTTCAAAATTATCTAAAATATTCTTGCTATCGGATATTATTAGTCTTAATTCATCTAGTTCAGCATTAAATCCACTTTTAATAAAATTACCATCTTGTAAACTGGAAGAAGCATCTTGGTTGAGCGCTTGCTCGATAATTTTTGTAGCTTCAGGCAAAATGGTAATATTAGTTTTGATATCAGTAAACAGTTCATTATCCAAGTTGTGGTTATTCATTCGTTCATTAATAATACTATTTATGCCAGGTAAGAGTAGGAGACTTTCATTCAGTCGATTTAGATCCTTTGGTGTGGCTCCTTTGTAAAAAATTTTAGTGCAAATTCTTTCTAAATCAGTCATATTGCGTAAAATAGAAATTAAATCTTCACGTGTAGCATAGTCAGTAAGAAATTGGTCAACTATATCAAGTCGTGAATCGATTGCTGTTTTTTTAGTCAACGGATTCTTTAACCAACTACGTAAAACTCTTGAACCCATTGGAGTAGCTGCAAAATCCAGGATAGACAATAATGTACCTTTAGTAGAGCCATCACGTAAATTTTGATCAAGTTCAAGATTTTTTCTAGCGATTGCATCAATCTGGAGAGTAGAGGAACTAAAAGCTCCTAAATGCTGAATTTTTGTCGCGACAAAAGGAATCTTACGGTGATCTAATGAAGAAAGTAAAGCCCCTGCTGCAATTATACCAAATTTATCATTTTGTTCAGATATTCCAAATCCATCTAGTGATTGGACTTTGAAAAAAGATTTTAATGTATTATAACAGGTAGAAAATTCAAAATCTAAATCATTTTTGTCATTGATCAGAATTTCAGGGAAAGATTTTTTTATTTCATCAAGAAATTGATTATTATTAGCAAGTGAAATAGGTATAATAATTTCAGATGGCTGCTGTTTGAACATTTCATTTGTTAAATCTATTAAATTTCCAAATTGTTGAATAAAAAATTCACCTGTCGTAACATCAGTCATAGCCATACCATAAAATTTGTCAGCAAAGTAAATAACCATGAGATAATTATTCTTAGATTGAGGGACAAGACTGGGATCTAAAACAGTTCCAGGTGTAACGACATGAGTAATGTCCCTTGGAAAAAATTCCTTCCCCTTAATTTTAACAGGATCTTTAGATTGTTCAGCAACAGCAACTGGAATATTTTTTTCAATTAATTTTTCTAAATATTCATTTAATGCTTTAACCGGAATACCAGCTAATGGAATTGGATTATCATCTTCATCTGTCCCCCGAGAGGTTAATTTTAAATCGAGTATAGGAGCAATTTTCTTTGCATCTTGATAAAATAATTCATAAAAATCACCCATTCGAAAAAATAAAATACACTCAGGAAACTGTTTTTTAAGAAAAAACCATTGTTGCATTACAGGAGTTATTTTACTCTCTGGATCAGGTTCAAAATTAAAGTTTTTATGCTCAGGGAATAGAAATGACATGAAATACCTACTTTCAAAACCATTTTTTTGAATTAAATTTGTTTTGACTAGTTCAAGGTGTTTTTATGAATTTTATCGTTCAATTCTGCTAAAATTCAATTTGTACTTTGGAAATAAGTTTTTTTTTAGCGATCTACCGTACATGATTTGCTCTAGCAAAAGACAAAAAAAGGTTCTTTGGCTGAATTTTATTGGTTAAATTACCGGTTAAAACCTTCATCAAAGCATATTTCAAAATCGAAACAAAAATTTCGAATTTTTTGAACTTTTAAAAATAGAATTTTTTAAAAGAACGTTTTAAAAACTTTAATTATTAATGCTATTATCAAAATAAAAAACATATAAGACGTAAAGAGTTTTATAACTAGCAATCTTGCTATTATATTATGTACTTGAGTCGCTTTGTGATTATTTTGAATATTTGAGGTTAAAATTTGGTTACTGCATTTACAATTCCTTCAGATTCGCTTATTAAAAGATTAGCTAATGAATTAAAAGAAAAAAATATTATTACAGCTCCTAAATGGTCAGCATGGGTAAAAACAGGACACTTCAAAGAAGATAAGCCACTTCAAGAAGATTGGTATTTTGTACGAAGTGCAGCTGTTTTCAGAAAAATCTATATTCGTGGGCCAATAGGGATTGTAGCTCTACGAAAGCAATTTGGTTCAAAAAAGAATCGAGGTTCTGTGCCAAATAAAGCTAGCTTGGGAAGTGGTGCTGTTATTAGAAATATAGTTCAACAGTTAGAAAAAGCTGGTTTTGTACAACCTCATGCTGTTGAAGGTAGAGTCATTACCATTCAAGGTAAAAAATTTATAGATAGTCTTTGCAAAGAATTAAAAGAAAACTATCCTGAACTAAAAGCATATACATAAAAAAAAAAAATAATTCACTTAGTAGGTGATTGACTTAATGAGTGAAGATCCAGAACTTGATGAACTTAGACAAAAGCGACAAGCTGAAATTCAAAAGCAATTAGCAGAAAAAGAACAGCAAGAAGAAGCTAAATCTCAATACGAGACTCAACGACAGCGCATCTTGATGAATTTGCTCACCGACGATGCTCGAACGAGACTTAATAATATAAAAATGGCAAATCCTGATTTTGCTATAAGTATAGAAAACCAATTAATTCAATTATCGCAATCAGGTCGATTACGATCTAAAATAACTGATGATCAATTAAAACAGATGTTAAGGCAAATCCAGGATAGATCAGGTTCAAAAGAAATTCATATCAAAAGAAAATAAATTTTGGAATCAACTTTTATGTCAAAGGTACAATTTTCTTGGAATAATCAAAAAGGATACGGAATCATATTATTATTTTTTGGTTGGGCGTTAATTTTACAAATACCAGCAATTTATTACAATTATGTGGTAATAAAAGTTCCATCTTCATCAAATGTTTGGTTGATGTTTGCTGCAGCATTTGTTTTTGTGACAGCAATATTAGGTTCATTTTTTGCAACTATTTATGAAAATTTATTCGACCCATTTGACAGTGTTCTTGTAAATACTCATACAGTAGTTCTTGTTTCCTTTTTAGTGTTTTATGTCTTCTATTTATTTTCTGTTCCAACTTTATTATTAATACAACCATTTTTTGGATTACCAACCCAAATCACTATTTTTGGCTGGGGTCAATATTTGATTAGCCTGATATCAGGTATTATTGGTATAACCATCTTTTGGTATCTTTCTGAACTGGTAGCACAAAGTAAAACAAAGACAAGTTCTTCCTCTAACGCTCCCTCGCAATAAAAATTTTTTTCTAAATTAAACAAGAGTTACTTCAAACTTACAAACAGAATCTCCTGATCCATAACAGGCGATTTCCCTAACAATAATCTCTTCTATCATAAGTAATTGAAGTCTTCCATTGATATAACCTGCTGTAAAATCACAAAAATGCTCTCTGACATCACCTGCTCCGGCCGCATAGACATTCTCATAAATAGAGATTTCTCCTCTTTCACCATCTTCATCAACAGAATATTGGACAAATGAATGCTGTCTTGCGAGCAATGTTGTTGGATGACTCAACTCACCAGCAATTAATTCTAATGCTGATTTAAGACCCATTGGTTGTTCCAGATTTTTTTCTGAAATTAATTTTTGGATGATATTTTTACCGGGACCACTTAAACCGAATGTACTACCTGCTGAATATAAAATCATTCCTAAAAATGGATCCATAAGCTTCATAGAAATTAATGCATTTTGAACTACTGAAATATGAATAAAATCTCCATATTTGGCGCGTAATCGTTTTTTAAAGAATAAAGATTCTTGAAAATTCTCAGCCATTTCCAATAGGGTATGTTGAAACATTGTCCGCCTTTCTTGTAGTTCTCCCTTGTCTTTTGTAGACTCAACGGATATTAATGCTGCACTTTCATTTTCTAACAATTCAATAAAAAATTCACAATAATTCTGACCTAATCCCCAACAGGACAGTTCTGTTGTTTTCGCATTCTTTCCAAGTATTGATTGAACCCATCCAGCAATTTCACCGGCGAGAGACCAGCATAGAGGCTCACCAATAGCTGGAGAACCAACAGCAAAGGCTGAACCGTATACTCGAATTAATGCTGTTGAATCAGTTATTTCCTTGATTTCTGCTCCTTCAGCAATAAGTAATGGGAAATTTTCATTATCAGAAAGCAATTTAACGATTCCTGAAACTACTTCTCTAAATCTTGAAGACACGATAATTTGCTTATAAATTTCTGGATTAATTGTAGAAACCATCATCTGCCCAAGACCTAAAAGACCCTGCATTTTACCAGCGTCATATAAAAGGATAGCAGCAACTTTATCAAGAGCTAATAAGGACATATTAGAAATTTGTAAAGCGCCTAAATGAGTATAGTCTCCAATATTTGGCCTGATAAGATTTTTTCCAGTTATTGAATCAATAATATTTCTAAGAAGAATAAAAATTGTTTCTTTCTGTTTTTCAAAAGAGGTATCTCGAGTAAGGGCTGTTTGGAAAATCTTACTCCATAAACGATCACGAATATCTTCTTCGCCTATATAACCCGCGATAATAGGTTCATTGCCCATAATAACGGTAGGCAAAAGGTGAACTTTATACCGTTCAGCTATATCTGGACTTAAATCAACATCAATCGTTGTAATATTAACTTTGGCACCAATGTTCGAACCAACAAATTTTCTTACAATGCGTTCAACCTCTGGACAAAATTTGCAGTCCTTTGAGGTAAACATTAATAAACGTAAAATTTGAGGAGGTTTCTTCATCAGCTATTATTCTCAAGACATGGTTTGGAAATTCTAAAATATTTTTAATTAATATTTATTTAGATACACAGAATGTCAATTGCTCTATAATAGAAAATTGTAATATGATTTAGGTATAAGATTAAAACAATCAAGAAATTTTTTTTAAGGTAATGAGTTATAATCAGTATTTGTTAAAAAAAATTTTCTTAAATACTTTCAGAAACTGTTAATTTTCTAAAAAACTTGAAACAAATCAGTATTAACATTACCAATTATAAAGCAAAATTCTCATCATATTCTACTACTCGAAAAGCCATATTAAGGCAGATCTGTATTTTTTTAAAAGGTCTAAATAATTTTTAAAAAGAGAAGGGACAAAATTTTTTTTAGAAATTAAATGGTACAATGGTCTTATGAAAAAGGATCAAACTGAAGTTAAATTGCTATCTCTTCGTGGAATAGGCGATACTGTGGCTTCAAAACTCATCTCTTATTATGGTACAGAAGCGAGAGCTATTAGTAATATTGCCGAAGGGAATATTTTTTCATTAATTGAGGCTGGTCTGTCAGAGAAAATTGCACTAAAAATTGTCCGGTCTTATCAAAGCTCACTTTCTGGTCAACAGTATGAAGAGACACTACAAACCCAGGATATAAATCAAATTTATGGTAAAATTATTAAACTTATACAAAACTATTCCTTAACATCATATGGAAAATCAAAGATTTTAGTTGATATCTTTCCAACTCAAAATAAACAAAAAATTAATCAAAATAGGACAATATTTCAAACAGCTTTAAATCTAACGGATGTAAATAGTTCAAACATTGATTTAATTACTAAAATATTATCTGATTTCAAGCCATTGGAAGTTCTTGATGATTTTGAAGTAAAACGAAGAATCCTTCTCACAACAATTCCAGAAGTAATGAAATCACTTAAGAATTTAAAAATTAATAACTATATTCAAATAGAATTGATTAGGTCCTTTGAAGAATTAAAGAATTATGATACATCAGAAGAATTATTGTTATTATTAACAGAACACGATTTTGATGAATCTTATTATCCGAGTGTACTTGCTCTCCCGGAAAATGTATTAGAAAATCCCTGGATCAATATTTTACCAGAAAAAATAATGAACTTTTTTTTGTATAATTTGAAGACGCTAAAAAAAGCAATTGAGTTAATAAAGATAGTTAAAATAAGCGAACCTGATCAAAAGCTATTTCCTAATATACAAGACCAAACATTAAGTCCTAATATGAGAATTCTTGAAAATACCTTGCAAAAAATAAATACAGATGGTTCACTCAAAGTAGAAATCTCTCCTGAACTTAAAAGACTAAAATTAATCTTGAACAGCTTTTAAACTGAATCTTATAATTTCCAAGCAGAATTGAATGAACTGATTAGTGCAAAAATAGAAAAAATGAATATTCAATTGGAAGGTAAAAAAGTCTTAGAAATCCTTAAAACGAATGAAATGGATTCAAATAGCTCAAATATCCGAGAATTTATAGATGATTCAGTATCATCAATTATTTCAACTGAAATAGAAACAATTAAAGAAAAATTGATAAAGAAATTACAATTACAATCTGATGAATCGGAGATATTAGAGAACCTTTTTCCTTCAGAAATTCAAATACCAATAGAAATGAATGATAGAGTATTCGAAATGTTCCTTACGTATATCAGTAAGAAATTTGATAAGCAAGAATTTTTAGAACTTTCAAAAATGGCTTTATCTTTAGAAAGTTTAAGACCTATTTTGGAAGGTTTAATCGCAGAAATTTTTGAACTTGATTTTTTCTTTGGTATTGGAAGATTTGCAAGAGAATATAACTTGAAATTACCAAATTTCGTTGAATCTGGTACAGGGCTTATATTTAAGAATGCATTAAATATTTTCTTGCTAAAAGACTCTAAAACGGATCTTAAACAAAGGAAAATTTTACGAATAACTTATGAAATCGGAAACATAAGTAAAATTACTCCAGCTAGAATCATTATTCTTTCTGGATCTAATTCTGGTGGAAAAACAAGTATTTTACAGCTTATTGCACAAATTTTAATACTTTCACATATGGGTCTAGGCGTACCAGCTGAAGAGTCCAAACTAAGCTATTTTGACTATTTTTATTTTTATCAAAAGCCAACAGGATCAGCTGATGCGGGTGCATTTGAAACGACCCTAAAAAATTTTGCTGAAATGATTTTAGAGAAAAATACCTCCTCGAAATTTATATTAGCCGATGAAATGGAGGCAATATCAGAACCAGAAGCATCTGCAAGAGTAATATCAGCATTCCTAGACTTAATGCAAGATCAAGAGAAAACTTGTGGCATTTTTGTAAGTCATTTAGCCGATCAGATAAACTCATTCAGTGATAAAAAGGTCCGGATAGATGGAATAGAGGCAACAGGGTTGGATGAAAATTTAGAACTAATTGTAGATAGAAATCCAAAAATAAACTATCATGCGAGATCTACACCGCAACTCATTGTAGAAAGTCTCATTAAGAAGTCAAAAAATCAGGAACATGAATTTTATAAAAAAATATTAGATAAATTTTATCAAAATAAATAATGTAAAAAATCTTAAATTACAGTCAAAGAAATCTAATTAAAGTTAAAATAAAGAATAATTTTTTTTCGTATATTTTTAAAACATTTGAAGGACTGCTGGTTTAGCTCGGTTATAACGCCCGCCTCACACGCGGGAAATCACGCGTTCAAATCGCGTGCGGTCCATATTTTTTACTTTTTTAAAATCCTGTTTACTAGTTCAAGAACAGCTTTTTCAGGATCTGAAATTCCTAAAATAGTGTCAGTTCTTCGATCATCGATTGAAATATTAGCTAATTTTCTTCCCCAACGATCTGCGGGGATTAATTCATTATCCAAACTTACAATAGGTTTGTTATACATCCAACTAAAAGCTATTTCGGATAAGGTTCCGGATTTACCACCAATAACAACTAGTCCGTCACTTGCCATGGCTACAAATGAATTTCTAGTCCAACCCATATTTGTTGGAATTACAACATCAAGAAAAGGATTAGCATTAGAAGATTCTTCATCAATTTGAGGTAAAATTCCTACTACAAGTCCATTTTCATTTTTACAGCCTTCTGAAGCACCTTCCATAACCCCACCTCGACCACCACAAATCAAGATACAATTGTATTTAGCAATAAATTTTCCTATTTCATAAGCCAATTTTTTCTCTTGATTTGAGCAACTGCTGTCACCAATAACACCAATTTGAATTTTCCTCATAATCTTATTATTCCAACTTTTATATTTTACAAAAACTGATAAATAACACGCTTAATACTAATTTAATAGAATTTTCTACTCAAAGAAAAAATTTAAGCTCCTAAAAAAATAAATTCAACTAGAAAAAAAAATTATAAGGATGAGTAAAAAGAAAACAATTCAAAGAAATCAATGTTACACAGAGAAAAATAATACAAGGATGAACAAAATGAAAGAAATAAGTGACACAGATATCGAAACAATTAAAAATTTGTTAGATAGAATTGATAAATTTCAGAGTTCACTGTCAAAAGACTGTATTCATGTGTTAAAAGGAATTGATCCAGCAAAAATTTCAATTAAGAAATTTGATGAAACTATTTCCGTAGCTAAGCGTGCTTCTGATGAAATTGAAAAAGACATCAAGCATTTAAAAAGATTATTCAAATAAAATTCTTAATTTTTAGTAAATATTTATGTTGTAACTGTTTTTATTTATTTCAAGATCTAATAAAGTGCTTCTTCAAAGAGGGGATTAAAAAATTCTAATTCATCATAATTCAAGAATCGTACACGTTTTCCTGATTCTCCATGGACACTGCCAGGCATCCGCAAAACTCGTCTTAGATCAATAGTCACAGCAGCATCTAACCTCGGACTCCATCGTAACAAAACATTTTGATTTATTTTATCTCTTGAGGGAAAATTTTGATTTGGAAGAATACTTGCACTTCGTTCGCCATTGTAAATAAAATTTGAGTAGAATTGGTTACTGATTCCCATTTTATCGCGTTGTTCCAAAATCAAATTTGCTCTTTGCTTTGAAAATCCAATCTTTTCAAGTTGTGCTATTGTGGTATGGTTAAAAAAGGAATCAAAAATAATTTTTTTAACTCTTTCTTGATAACGAGAATTAAATTTTGCAGTGGGACTAATTTTAGCACTATCACCATCTCCTTTAAAGAAAGTAAGATAATTAATAATCGCAGAACGTTGTTCATCATCCAATAAGCTCATTGATCGGTCCAGTATCCAAGCATGAACCCCTCTTCTTCCAGAAAAGACCCATTTAATGTCCTTAACCCCAAAATCTTCAACCAAGGTTTCTTGAATCCACTTGATACTTACATTAATTAGCTCCCAGCAATACTCACAAGCTTGATTTTTACCAATACATGAGCAAGGTCTAACAGTATCATATTCAGTCAAATCAATATCAAAAATTAGTTCTCTTCTAATCCAATCAAGATTCTGAATGCTTTTCTGCTCAAAATAATTTGGTCCTTCTGAATAGATAGCACCAACATAGATCGCTAAAGGAATGCTTTCTAAAATATAATTTTTTAATGTTTCAGGATTTTTAAAAGAGATATTTCTTATGAATTTAACAGAATTATCTTTCACAACTTGAAAACCGAATTCTCGTTTATCAAAATCAGCTGATCCAATAACTTCTAGAGCTGGAGCTAAAGAAAATTCTTCTTCATAGAACACAGATAGATTAGAAAGAATTTTACTAAATCTTGAGGACATTGCTTTCAGAATTAATAGTTACAATCAAGTAAGTAAACTAGTTACTGACCAGTATGAAAGTTAAAAATTACTGAGTTTAAATAGTTGTACTATTTAAATCATTTTTCTCTTGTACAAAGATAAATTATCAATTCTCTTAAAAACTCATAAAGATCTTTAAGATTTTCTGGATGTTTGTTCGATTTTAAATTTTCTATTTTTTTATCAAGCCGTTCTAGACAAGATTCAAGAAAATTATCACGATCAGCTATTATATGATCTTTGACACTTTGAAATATGTCAAGAACAAATTGAACATCTTCCTCGGTCTTTTCACCAACAGGTTTGGAGTAAATTTCTTTTAATTTATCAGCATGTTCGGTTTGTAAGGAATAAAATAAGAATAAATTTCTTTTTGACTCCTGAATATCCCAAAATGATTGTTTACCAAATTTACTTGTCTCTCCAAGGATATCCAATATATCATCCTGAATTTGAAAAGCTATTCCTCCGTCAGTAATTATATCTTTTAGATCATCGGTTAAATTTTCTTTTTGAACAGCAATTCCTGCCAATTTAACACAACCGTAGAAAACAATTGCTGTTTTAAGTTTTAAAACTTCAATAACATGATCTCTTGTAAAATCGAAGATATTATCTAAACGGTCTTCTAATTCAATAGCATTTCCTACACCAACCATGTTGGATATTTCAAGCATTAATTTAAGACTGGCAATATCTTGAATAAAAGTTAATGCAAAAGAATGGACAATATCACCATCATGAATAGCTAATTCAAGTCCATAACGAATATGGTATGAATCTTTTCCGCGTCTTAATGGAGCTTTATCAAGAATATCATCATGCATTAAAGTAAAATTGTGAAGAAGTTCAACTGAAACTGCGTTCGTATAAGCAATTTCCATTTGTGCAGATGTTGCACCAAGAATTTTAGCGGTGCCAACCACAAGTAAAGGTCTCAACATTTTACCTTGGGTTGAAACAATGTAAGTACGGACACGATCTCGGATTTTATTCGGTAATTTATCAATTTGACCATGTAATCGTTGAACTAGTTCTTGTCGTAAATTTTCATCTAGGAAGTCGTCCAAATTCAAATGAATAGCACCTATAAAGTAATGAAAGAATTTTAATAAACTTATGGGTCATAGAGAACTAATTTAATGTGATATGTTTAGATAAAATGTAATTGCATAAAATTTAATAGCTTAAATGATAGGTTCTAAACCTATCTAAAAAGCTTATATCTTAAAGTTTTTATTATTTATTAATTTTAAAATATTTTTAAAATTTTAAATACCGTGGATTCAATTTCTATCATAAATAAAAAAATTTTGAATCCTATGCAATCCATAATAAGAATAGTTTTAATAATTTGATTTTTTACAATCCATTTAGTTCTGTTGTTTTCCCAAGCAACCGAAGAGCAAAATTTTCTAAGTGTTGATTCAATTGTCTTTACTCAAATCAAAGTTAAAAAAACTTGGAGCAAAATTCAGTTCAACAAAAGAACCCGACCAGCGAGAAATGGTTGAAAATTTTATTACTGATTTAAAAAGTATAACTGTTTCAATTGGTGATTTAGTCGAAAATATGGGTGATGAGTTTGAAAAACAAGTTGTTGAAGATCGACGTCTTATAGATAAAACACTTCTGAAACTACCATCATTTTTACAACCTGTTAAACTAAAAGAATCTGAAAAAGATAGAAAGAAAATATCTATGGTGAGATCAAGAATATATTCATTGAATGCGTCTTTGGATAAAATTGAAACTGGTTTAACAAATGTTCCATTAACACAGGAAGAGTTGGGTCAACGAATTTATGAAGTAGCCTATCCTAGTCAAGAGTTGTCAGAAGCAAATATTAATGCAATCGAAGAAAGATTTCAGGAAATTGAAAAATCATTTTTTGATTCTATTCAACAGGTTAATCAACAAATGGCGGTTATAACAGAAGCCCTGACACAAATATCTGAAAAATTAAACACCCAAGGTGTTGTTCTAGAAAATATGGATGTTAAACTAGATAGAGTCGAAACAAAAGTTGATCAAGCGAAACTAACCTGAGAAAAAATCTCAACAAAATTGACTCAAAATAGAGTTTTACTAGCATTTTTACTTGGGGCAGTAA
>DAHXPE010000468.1 GCA_027364495.1 Candidatus Heimdallarchaeota archaeon
GTAAACGCCAGAAGAAAATACAAATCAAAGAACTTTGATATTGTTACTAATTTGTTTTATTCTCAAGTTTAACTACTTAATCGAGTTGATGAAATAATTAAAAAAAACACAATTTCAATTCTTTTGTGATGGTGCAGGTCAAGACTTGTTATGAATTTAAATTAGTTTTTAATCTATTTATTCTCATAACGAACTGCGAGTGAATATACCTTCTTAAAATGAATATAAACGAATCTAAAGATACTATATTGGCAATTATTATAAGGAATCTGATACCTTCTTTTATTGAGTTCAATTCGCTCAAATTGTTTGTATAATCTTTTGTGCATATAGATCTTTCAAATATTTCTGAGTATAAACGATACTTAAGTATTATAGCTAATTCTTCATTCATTGCGTTTTTAGACATTTCTTGAGTAGTAATGATAAAATCATCTAAAATTGAAATCTTTTTCAAACTGGAGGAATCAGCGTTATGGATTTGGGCGGTGCTATTATGGACACGATATAGCGTAAGGTCTTCCTCGCTGAATATAATTTTATAAATTGAGTTGTTATTAAAAGCATTAAAAAAGAAAAAATCATCAGTGTGACCAGTTATTTTCCCTAACAAAGTAAAGAATTGTTCATAGTATTCTTTGCGAATTGAAATTGAACTCAAATTAAAGAAAAAGTTTTTCCATTTCTGTATTGGTGATAATTTTGTAAGGCGTTTTACAAAGTACTTTCCAGTTGAAAATATCACTTCTTCATTTTCATCATGAGTACCTGATGGTCTTAATAGCTCATAACAATCGGCAATTTCCGTAAACTTTCTTTGAGAATTGTGAAAGTATATAAGATCTGGATGTTCCATAAACTTATTTTGAACTAATTCAAGTTTGTTTGGAGTGAAAAGATCATCATCGTCTAAAAATGATACTACATCACATTGGGCTCTTTCAAGAGCTATTTTTAGCATCACTCCAACTGAACAATTATCGACTATTATTGATTCACCACCATTTTCTTCGATTAGTTTATCCAGGTCTTGATCCAAAAAATTTTTAATGACTATAACTTGTAACAATTCTTTTGGCAATGTTTGTCCCAAAATAGAATTGAACGCATCTTTTAGAAATTCTCTTCTGTTATAAGCTGTTAAAATTACCGTTACAAGTTTATCCATAGATTGTTCACAGAAACCGAAAAGAATTTATTAATCTTCGGTTAAGTTATTCCAATTAGAAATTCAGGTTTCACTAATTTCTTAAACCTGATTTTCATATTTTCAGAAAGAACATGAAATCATACAGTAATATCTGCTCAATTTCATCCTAAGATTATGTGTTAAAGAGAAAAAGAATAAAAGCAGACCAAGACTTTAGAAATTTTATGATTTATGTGAAAATGGAGTGATTCAAGTATCTCTCTTAGAGAGGAGTATGTAACAAGGTGTTTGATGTTTTGCAGAACAAAGAATAGAAGAAATATCTGTAATTCGGGTATATCGTAAATTATGATACAAAGGCTACCTCAATTTAATAAGGAAATTACGCCGTACTGAGCATTTGCTTAAAATAGAAAACATATTTATTCAATATCAATTGCTATGGCTATTGAACAACGTTATAATTAATGAGTCAAATAAATTTTCAGCACTTGGGAGATATGCAAAAGATTTGTCAGTAGCATTAGATTCCAAATTATTTACTCTATATCTAGATTCTTCAAGAGATATTGAAAATTTTGATGGTAAAATTCTTAGTCCGGACATACGTTTAAAAATTGGAAACGGGTGGTATTATTATCACAGGTTTCCTCATATTTCACTAAGAAAAATTGAAGCAGAAATTATTAAGGAAATTCAAAATGATACGATAATTCACTATGCTTCTCAGGGGATTCCAAAATTAAACATCAGTAATAGATTTGTTTATACAATACATGATCTTTTTGGATTGGATGAAAAATACAATCATGACCTGAAGTTAAGAAAGCTTTTGCGTAAAAATTTGAACGAGATTCTTTTGGCAGAAAAGATATTGACAGTATCTAATTTTGTCAAATCAAAACTTGAGGTTATTAAAAATTCCCCGGAAGTAGTTACAATATATCCTCCTGTATCTAATTCCTTTCAACCGATTACTGATAAATCTGAAATAAGAAAGGAGCTTAATTTACCAACGGATAAAATACTTATTTTAAATGTCTCGTCTGATGATCCCCGGAAAAATACACCTGCTATTTTAAAAACACTAAGATTATTAGGGAAAAATTATGATTTGGTTAGAGTTGGAAAGCCGCTGGGCGAGGGGTATTCCTTCAGTAATGTTGATGAAATAAGGTTAAATAAAATATACAATGCCTGCGATGTTTTGCTGTTTCCCTCACTAGATGAAGGCTTTGGGTATCCCATAGTAGAATCAATGACCGTTGGATTACCTGTTGTTGCATCGAATATAGATGTTTTTAAGGAGGTAGCCAAAGACAACGCGATTCTTGTAGAACCAACTCCTGAGAATCTTTCA
>DAHXPE010000367.1 GCA_027364495.1 Candidatus Heimdallarchaeota archaeon
TCTGGTTTAGAAGAAGATTTTATTTCTAAATTACTTGAAATTCCACCAGATCCTAAAATGGGTAATTTAGCCTTTCCCTGTTTTCAGCTTGCAAAAACTTTTAAAAAATCTCCTAATGCAATAGCTTTAGAGTTACAACCAAAGATTATCCTATCTGATGAATCTCTTTTTGACACTTGTGTGGCGACTGGACCTTATCTCAATTTCTTCTTTAATAATACAAAACTGGCAAAGCACACTCTTTCACAAGTTTGGAAATTAAAATCAAAATATGGTTTGAAACCAAAAAATAATAAAGTTGTTCTAGTTGAATCACCGTCCCCCAATACCAATAAGCCATTGCACCTTGGTCATTTACGAAATATGGCGCTAGGATTGGCTATAGCAAATATTTTAGATACACAAGGTTATGATGTAAAAAAAATTAATTTGTTCAATGATAGAGGAATTCATATTTGCAAATCCATGCTAGGATACAAAAATTGGGGCCAGAACAAAGAACCAGATAAAAAAACTGACCATTTTGTTGGCGATTATTATGTACTCTATGAAAAAAATCTTAAAAAAGATAAATCTTTAGCAGATGAAGCTCAACAAATGCTTGTTGATTGGGAACAAGGGAAACCTGATGTTGTATCTCTCTGGGAAAAGATGAATACTTGGGCTTTCAAGGGATTTGAAGAAACTTTTGAACGATTTGGTCTGAAATTAGATAAAAATTATTATGAAAGTCAGGTTTATACCAAGGGAAAAGAAATTATTCTCCAGGGTCTAAACGATGGGGTGTTTATTAAAGATGAAACTGGTGCTATTATCGCAGAGTTAGATGAAAAACTTGGTAATAAAGTACTCTTACGATCTGATGGTACAGCTGTTTATATTACACAGGATATCTATTTAGCTAAAGAGAAGTATGATGATTTTAAATATGATAAATCAATATATGTTGTGGCAAGTGAGCAAAATCACCATTTTGAAGTATTATTCTCTTTATTAAAGAAATTAAATTTTAGCTATGCAGATGGATGCTACCACTTGAGTTATGGAATGGTTTATCTTCCTGAAGGAAGAATGAAATCTCGAGAAGGTAAGGTTGTTGACGCAGATGACTTAATGGACGAATTAACTGAAATGGCTAAAAAAGAATTAGAGAAACGACAAAATGAGCTAAATGAAGGCTTAGAAGAGAAAGCAATTAAAATAGGTTTAGCAGCTTTGAAATATTATCTTCTTAAATGGGTGCCTCAAAAAGATTTCACCTATAATCCTGATGAATCAATTTCATTTGAAGGTGATACAGGACCTTATTTACAGTATTCTTATGTCAGGATTAAAAAAATACTCAATAAAATTGATTATAAAGTATCACTGAAGGATGTGCCATTTGAATTACTAGTTCATGATTCTGAAAAATCCTTGATCAAATTATTATTCGAGTATCCTGATGTATTAGAAAAATCAGGAACTGATTATGATCCATCAAAATTAACACAATATATTAACAAATTATGTCAAACTTTAAATGTTTTTTATGAAAATTGTAGAGTATTAGGGGCCGAAAAGGATTTAGAGAAAGCAAGGGTATTTTTATTACATTGTGTTGCTATTGTATTACAATCCGGTCTAAAATTATGTGGAATTGATACAGTAGATTCGATGTAAGTTCATTTAATGTCTTTCCCTCAAAATTATTTATCATAAAATTTTTTAAATATCTTACAAGCTTGAAAGTTGGGAACGAAATTGGCTAATAGGTTTTCCAAGAGAACATTATAAGATGATAAAAGAAATTTTTGAGAAAGATTATTTAGACAATAAGGAAATACTGTTTGTTTATAAATCTAAAAAATATTTTGACATTGTTAAAAAGCTCTCTATTAATGAAGGTTGGACATTTGAACTCAAGATTAAAGAATTTGATCAGCCATTTGAAAAAAAATTAATAGAAAATCTTTTTCAGCCATATAAGGAAAACACAAGATATTTTGCTTATCTAAACCAAAATGGTCATGAAATAGGTATAATGTCAGTTGGCCACCAAACTTGGAATAATGTCACAAGAATTTGGGATTTATATGTCCAAGCATCGTTTCAAAATTTAGGTGTAGGCACAGAACTCATTAAGCATGCAGAAAATGTTGCAAAAGAAAATAAAAGCCGTGCACTAGTATTAGAATGCCAAAGTAGTAATTATCCGGCTATAAGGTTTTATATGAAAAATGGGTTTTCTCTAACAGGATTTGATCTGATAAATTATTCAAATGAAGATCTTCAAAGGCATGAAGTACGATTAGAAATGTCGAAATTAATAGATTAGTTCATTATGTACCGTTAAGATATAAGATAAATTAGTAATTAGTCAATATTTCGTATAAAATAATCAACAAGTATCTGTGAAGCATCACAAACATCTTTAGAAAGTGGTTCACCCGCTGTTGGAAGACCCTTTTTTCCACCTGGCCAAGTATGTGTTCCTTCTTTCAAAATGTAGACAATAACTTTTTTATCTGTTTCTGGACTTATGTATGTTTCTTTAATAACCTGCCAATCTGAAAGCAATTCCTTTTTTGGGATTTTAATACATTTATTAACTCTAACCCAATAATCAACTTCTTCGGAGACTGGTAAAAATTGGTTAGGATCATCCTTGACACCTTTATCTCCTTTAAAAGGTATAAAAGTATCTTTTTGCCCGTGAAAAATCATTACATCAAGGGGAAGATCTGAAAGATCAAACCGAAATTGTCTAGGATAGGTGGTTCCTATAGCTCCTGCAACAACGATAATACCGGAAATAATATTTCCCAATTCAATTCCAATTTTATTAACCATCATAGCTCCATTAGAAATGCCAGTAATAAATGTTTTATTAATATTGTATGAATCTGAAATATATTGAATAAGAGATCTTATAAATAATACATCATTTGAATTATTTGATTGTGCATTACCACAACAAAATTCCGCATTCCAACTGAAAAAAACACTTGAATTTGTTCCGTAACCATTGGGATAAGCTACAAAGAAATTATATTTTTTGGCATACTCAGTAAGACCGCTAACCATTTCAATTGTGCGAGCATTACCAGAAAAACCATGAAGTGCAATTATTAAAGAAGACTTTTTACTAGTATCAGGAGGTATTACAAGTTTAAAAGTTCGTAAAGTTCCATCAACATCTATTTTTTGCATTTGCGAGTGAGAATATGATTCTGTCAAGTAATAACCCATTAATTACTCATTTTTAATAACTTCTTATGACATTATTAGTTTAGGCAAATTAATATAATTATAAACCTGTATATCACGTACAACAAATATTTTGTTGATTCTCAAGAATGTGATTATTATGAATAAAAAGTTTAATTTAAAAATCAGTTTGGCACTTTTAATGCTTGGGCTCATGTTATTAGCTCCAGCATTTAAGGTAATGGCTGATTCGTCTGGAACACAGACATCGGAATCACATCAGACTGGGACTGAGTCAGGAAATAATAGTTCTAATGATTCCAATAACAATGGAATCTCAGATTCTCAGGAAAAATCTGATGCAAGACAGGTTAGTACAGAAGTAAATGCACAAAATGGTGAAGCGCAAATTCAATCCCAATTAAGAAATGGGACTCAAAAAAATTCCTTTGAATTTCATTTAGAGACTGGAGATAATTTGCAATTTTCATTTGATTACAAATCACAAGCAAACAGTACACGAACTGAGGTTCAAATGAAATTTGAGTTTAGGAGTCTTATCGAATTCATTGATAATACTTCAAATCCAACCAATATTGTTAATGCTTTTGACTCTAAAGATCAAATAGTACAGCAAATTCAATTCAATCAATTAACTTGGCATATGTTTTCATCAACTACTGCTGTTGGAAATAACACAGTTTACAACATTATTGTTAATGGAACCTACGGATCAATGGTTGTTACATTTTCATTCTTTGTTAGTACAGGATTTGTTAATGAAGGCACCTATACCTTAACACCAAATGTTGTTAAATTTACTGTACAAATACAGAATTTTCCATTTAAAGTTTCAAACAGCTTATTAGCCACCCAAGTTCAGATTAAAAATCAAATCCAAAGTACCCAAATACAAACAACTACTGAAAATCATAAAGATGGTTTTTCTGGTCAAGAACATCAATTGAGCTTTGCCAATAATACCATTGGAGCATTTTTCTCCTGGGCTACATCTTATTTAGCAAATGGTGTAAATAATACCGTTATCGTATCACCAGTAACCACTGTCCAAGGTGAAGAAGGTGTCTACGGTAGAATGTATTTTAATTTTGCTCATGTCAATAATATTTTATGGGATCCTCAAGTTGGAGTTACTCTCGCATCAATATCTGGGCTAAGTACTACTCCAGGATTTGAATTTCTTGGAATTCTTGTTTTACCAATTATTGGCTTAATAACAATTGCTAAAAGGAGAAAATTGAAAAAGAACTAAGAATTTTTAAAAAATATTTTTTTCACCTGTAATTTATTTCTCTTTTCTTTTTTCTTATTTTTTT
>DAHXPE010000470.1 GCA_027364495.1 Candidatus Heimdallarchaeota archaeon
ATAAAATTAAATTAAAATCTGTTATAAACATTTATTTTGATTTTCATATCTATCTATTTAATGCATTTATCATTACTATCATAAGGAATATCAAATGTTTAAATTAGTAGCAAAAAAACATTTTAAAAATGAAATAAGAGGATTAGATTACGATCCTATAAATAAATTGTTAATCGTTGGGCTAACTGAAACACATTACGCAAAATCTGAAAATGGTTCTATTTGGGAGTTTTTATAGACAATATCTCTCGTCACCTAATAAATATCTTTGGTTTAATCAGAATATTACAAATCAAATAATTTCAAGGAAGCATAATGGAGACCTATTTACTCTTCTTGTGAATGGGCCAAGTCCATTTTATATGTACAGAGGTCGTAGTTCATTACAAATGGTTAAAAATTTTGAACCTTTATGGTTTCTTGGAAATTATGGCGATTTTGCAACAATATCTGATTTGGATCGAGATTCAGAAGATGAAATTGCCTGTTTTGGAAGTTTCAATCATGTCTTAGCAATTAAATCTTTGAAATACTTTAAGGCTTTAATTGTTTTAAAAGACATTTACACGACATCTCCGCGAGTTGTTTGGCAGAAACTTATTCACGAAGGATTTTCTCATTATCCATATGTTTCGATTTTAGCAGAAGACATAGATAATGATGGGATAATAGAATTAATCACTGCTACTCAGAAAAATATAAAAATATTTAAATCTCGAGGTTAGATTAAAAGATTAACTTTCTTAAATTCTAGTTTTTGTTAAATCTGTATTTATCGGAAATTCGATAAAAATTTAATAACTCTAATTTTGATTCAAATGTCTAAAAAATTGCTAAAATTAAAATAAAGGTAAACTGGAATTTAAAATTATCAATTCGGTTTTTCTGTAACAAAATCAAGTTAGTGCTCTTTTATCAGGAATTTTCGTTTAATCGATTCATTTAAATATCGATTAAACGATATTTAAATATATACCTAACAAGGTTGTTTATAACAAATGGATACAGAAATAGTTACAAAAACATCTGAACTTACTCCAACTGAAACAATCAATAATTTAGAAGTTGATTCTTCTAACTTGATTGTAAACATTAATGGTCTTAAAAAGTATTATGGTGATATCAAAGCAGTTGATGGAATTGAACTTCAAATTAAACGTGGATCAATATTTGGTTTTTTAGGTCCTAATGGAGCTGGCAAAACCACAACAATTAATTCTTTAATAACTTTAATAAAACCTACTGAAGGTGAAGGTACCATTGCGGGTTATGATCTTTATGATGTTGCTCATATCAGAACTAAAGTTGCTGCAGTCTTTCAAGAGCAAACATTAGATGAGACTCTTACTGGGTTACAAAATCTTCGTTTACATGCTGAACTTTATCAACTTCCTAAGAAGATCAGAGAACAACGTATTAATGAACTTGTGGAAATGGTTGGTTTAACTGACCGTTTAAACGAAGCTGTTCTCAAATATAGTGGTGGTATGAGGCGAAGATTGGAAATTGCACGTGGTTTATTGACCAGACCAACAATTTTGTTTCTAGATGAGCCAACAACTGGTCTTGATCCTCAAAGCAGACAAAATATTTGGGAAAAAATTAGAGAATTGCGTGAACGTGATAATATTACAATTTTTATAACCACTCATTATATGGAGGAAGCAGAAGCACTTTGTGATCAAATTGCGATTATTGATTTAGGAAAAATTATTGCTAAAGGAACATCTGATGAATTAAAAAATTCATTAGGTCAAGACTTCATAATAGTTGAATTAAAAGATAATTCATTGCTTGAACAAGCTTCAGCTAGAGTTTCTTCATTACCTTATGTTGAATCAACTAAAATTGATAGTGAAAAGATCTATATAAGTATCAAAAATGCTTCAAAATTTTTAGCCCCAATTGTTCAAGCTATTTCAGGCAATAATTCGGAATACATAGAAATAAAAACAATTGAATCTAAAAAACCTACCTTGAATGATGTTTTTCTTTATTATACAGGAAAACATCTACGTGACGAAGAAGCTGATTTAGCAGATAGACTTAAAATGGCTGGTCGTAAAGGTGGAATGGGACGAGGCGGTCCTATGGGAAGGAGACATTAAGGAGTTAATTACTATGGTATATGCTACACAAAAAGATAATATTTTAATAGAACATGAATTAAATATACACCCAAGTTTTATAAAAAGTACTTATACGGTTTACAAGCGTCAATTATTAAGATTAGTTTCCAGCAAAATGCAAATAATTTTCATGCTTTTAATGCCAATTTTATTCTTAGCTGTAATTGGTCAAGCTTTTAAAAATTTTCTTCCTAATGGAGTTCAAGGTATGGATTATCTAACCTTTATGACTCCTGGTGTCTTAATAATGGTAACGTTGTTTAGCGGAATTTTTGGTGGAATTTCATTATTTTATGATAGGGATTCTGGCTATTTAAAAAATTATTTAATAGCTCCCAGTCCAAGAACTGCAATTGTTACAGGGTATGCTTTAGGTACTGGTACAAGAGTTGTAATTCAAGTTGCGGTATTGCTTGGATTAGCTGTTTTATTAGGAGCAAAATTGAATTTAACCATCTTTAATGTGCTTATTATATTCGTGTTTGCTTTATTGACCACAAATTTTCTTATGGGACTATCAATTACATTAGCAGCAAAAGCTCCGAATGTTGAAGTCTTTCAACAAGTTATTATGCCAATTGTTATGCCTCTTCAATTCCTTGCACCTGTAATGTACACAACAGATGCTTTACCAAGTTATTTCCAACCTATTGCTAAAATTAATCCAATTACTTTTGGTATCGACGGAATCAGAGGTACATTATTTAAACCTTCAATAGCTAAATATCTAACTACTCCCATAATTAATACTCCTCTGATTACAAACAATTTAGTATTATTTGATCTGCTCTTTCTATTGATAATTGGTACTTTCTTTCTTTATATAGGTGCCAGATTATTCTTAAAATCTCTAGCAGGATAAAATGAGCAATAAGGTTTTTTAATACTTTTCATTTTTTATTTTCAAATTAAATTTTTTATAGGCCGTGTTTTTTGACAATACTAATTGAGGATCAAAAGATCATAACTAAATGGCAGGACAAAATCAAAAGAGGATTTCTTTGGATAACAATTCTACGATTGTATGACGAGAAAGCTCCATTAACAGGAACTGACATTAAAAATAGAATTAAAACAAGACTTCATCACAATTGGGATCCTTCACCCGGAAGTATTTATCCGATTCTCAAAGAAATGGAAACTGATGGATTAATCATTCAGGATTTGGATCATGCAATACTTGATAAAAAAAATAAAATGTATACCATTACAGAACGAGGTTCTGATTTACTTGTTTCATTGAGAGACGAGGTTTTCGTATTTAAAATGCCCCCATTAGAATTTTTAAAACGGATGGGTGAAAATGAAGGCGAATTTAAAGAACGTTTTGGTTCTATGTGTAATAATCTCTCTCAAAATGAAGTTGATGAAATGCATATTCTTATCCACAAAATGCTTCAATGGTTTGATGAAGTTGTTAATGAAAAATCTACCTAGATAGTTTGTTTTTTTCTTCACTTTTTTTTTGTAAATCCCATCTTTATTTTTTTATCCTAAGTTTGTTATTATCAAACCCAGAGTAAAATCTTTTAATAGAAAGTACTTTTAACGAATTCTATTTTAAATCACGGACCTTTCTTGCTTAATCAAATTTTAGTCAGAATTATCATAAATTGAAAATCTATGACAAAAATCAAAATTATTGGTGCCATTAATTACATATTTTGCTTAGAATTTACTGTCCTTGAATACTTTAGTTAGTAAGGGGCCGAAATTAAATCTATATGAAAAGTCTCTTGAAAATAATTCTTGTTCTTATTATAAATCAATGATCCAAATATTATGAAATATAAAAGTAAAAAATTAAAAAATATTGAGAAAGAATTTTTTAAATTCTTTTTTGTCAAAAATCTATTTTTTTTAAGAAATAACGAGAAATACGAAGATTAATCTTACAGAACTAAACCATGGAGACTCACTAGTGAAAAATTAGAATGATTAGCAATAAAAAAATTTCTGATGAACTTAAGAAGAAAGATTATCATGTTTCGATTTATTCAATAGAAGATAGTGTTGTTTTGTGTTAAATAAAGATAAAAAAAAAGGAAAAAGCTGAAATAAAAATAAGAATGGTTCTTAACTCATTGATAAAGTTCCAGTTCCAGCTTTATTGAATTGACTATGGTATATTTCTGAATAGAATCCATTCTTATGAAGTAGTTCTTTATGAGTACCAGTTTCTACTACATCACCATCTCTCATGACTAGAATCAAATCAGCATTTCTAATGGTTGATAACCTGTGAGCTATAACGAAACTAGTTCTATCCCTCATCAGTTTATCCATAGCTTGCTGAATTAGTACTTCTGTTCTTGTATCAACAGAGCTGGTTGCTTCGTCTAGAATGAGAATTCTTGGGTTTGCTAAGATAGCTCGGGCGATAGTAATTAACTGCATTTGTCCTTGTGAAATATTAGAAGATTCTTCATTTAATATCATATCATAGCCACCTGGTAATGCATGAACAAATGAATCAACATGGGCCATTTTTGCAGCCTCATACACCTCTTCATCAGTAGCTTCGGGTTTGCTATAACGAATATTTTCTTTAATTGAGGCATTATAGAGCCATGTATCCTGTAACACCATTCCAAACATCTTTCTGAGATCAGATCTTGTAAAATCATGTGCATCATGGCCGTCTATTAAAATTTGGCCACTATTTAATTCATAAAATCTCATCAGAAGTTTAACAATGGTTGTCTTTCCGGCACCTGTTGGACCCACAATAGCTACTTTTTTACCTGGTTCGATTGACATAGAAAAATTGTGAATAATTATATTTTCAGGTTTGTAGCCAAAACGAACATTTTTTAGTTCTACATGACCAGCAACTGATTCGACTTTTAATGGAGTAAGAGCTTCCTTAATTTCTTCTTCCTCGTCCAAGAATTCAAATACTCGTTCTGCTGCAGCGGTTGTTTGTTGCAAAATGTTAGAAATGTTAGCTATTTGTGCCAATGGTTGAGTAAATGAGCGAATATACTGAATAAAAGCCTGTACATCTCCAATAGTAATTTGTTTAATTACAACTAGCCAGGTACCAGCTATGGAAACTAGTACATAACCTAAATTACCAATAAAATTCATTATTGGAAACATGAGACCAGAAAGGAATTGTGACTTCCAAGCTGAATCATATAAGGTGTCGTTATAGCCATCAAAGGTTTTCAGACTTTCTTCCTCTTGATTGAAAGCTTTAACAATTGTATGACCGCCAAAATTTTCTTCCACATGTCCATTAACATGGCCGAGGTAATCTTGCTGTTCTAAGAAATATTTCTGTGAATAACGAATTATGGTACCCATTGTAAACATCGTGAGTGGAATAGTAACAAATGCAACTAAAGTCATAACCCAGCTAATTGAAAGCATCATTAAAAATACTCCAATTACAGTTACTACACTGGTAACGATTTGAGCTAAACTCTGGCTTAATGTCTGATTAATTGTATCCACATCGTTTGTTATACGAGATAGGACTTCTCCTTGTGTTGTTTCGTCAAAATACTTAAGAGGAAGCCGGTTGATTTTTTCCGAAATATCCCGTCGAAGTCGATAAGTTATGTTTGTTGAAACATTAGCCATAATCCAAGCAGCTTTATCGACAACAGCTACAATATTTGGCCCTAATATCTTAGGTGATGCTACAACAACCCTTTTTAATGGTATTATAGCTAAATT